>DAIEHU010000001.1 GCA_027353395.1 Desulfobacteraceae bacterium | reverse complement strand
AATATAAGCAATTCGGCCTTTTTTTTCATAGATGAGCGCCATGATGGGGTTCCTTTTTTATACCGGTTCAAAATGATCGATGTCTAAAATGGTGTTGGTGGTTTTTGCCGCAAACACCGCCTGGACTTTCAGGCCGATGGTGATTCTTTCAGGATCAATTCCTTCCAGAATATGCACCATAGGCGTGTCCGCGCCATCAAGTTGAATCATAGCCATTACAAATGGGGCTTTTCTCGGCAGGTGCTTGTCATCGTAGCGGACGACCGTGAAATTGACGACCTCCCCGGTATTGCCCAGTTCCACCCAGTTGTCACGGATATCTTCCAGGCACCGTTCGCATGTCTGGCGGGGGGGCACAAATACCTTATTGCAGGCGTTGCATTTCACGCCCATGATTTTGTGCCTGTCGCGGATGGTCGTAATAAATGTGCTCCCCACCCGCCCGGCGAAATACGTATAGGGCAGGGCCAGTTTTCCTTCAATCATATAACAATCTGTTGTATCGAAATTTTTATCCATGACCGGACTCCTCATTCGTCGATTTCAAAATATTTAATGTCTTCTATGGTGCCGGTTCTTTTTTCATTCCAGACCGGCCGCAGCCGGGTGCCGTGGGTCACCTTGCCGTAAAACACATTTCCCATTTTGGCCTGGTCCAGCTGGTCCGGGCGGAGCAGATGCCAGAATACTTCTTCGTCTTTGCACCCGTCCAGAAGAATGCCGACGGCTCCATAAGGGGTTTCGCGGGTCTCGCCGGTCAGGGGGTCCGGGCTGGCGTAATAGCAGTATTCCATCATCCGAAGTTCTCCCTTGGGTCCGATTTCCACCCATTCATTATTTCTGGCCCTGCAAATGGCGCAGGTTTCCCTGGGAGGAGATTGAAGCCGCCCGCACACCGGGCATTTGATGGCCAGTATTTTTTTGTCTTTTAATCCTTTCAAAAATTTGCCGAAAACAGGGCCCGTAGCAAAGCGCTGATTCACCGAAATGGTTTTTTTAAGGGCGATCAGCTCCTGCGCCTGCCTTGTTTCCTGTCCCGGCGTCACGTATTTTTGAAACATCCGGCTGGTCAGGCCGAAGGTATTGAAATCCCCCCTCACTTTCAGCTTCCGGGAGGTCAGGGCGGACATGGCGTCCACTTTCCCAATGTTTAAGCCCACGAATGTTTCAGCGTCCGTGTCTAAAACCACATCGCATCCGGACAGGTCATCGGTTTTTTCAATCGCCATTGCAGCGTTTGCAATGGTCAGTTTCCATTTGCCGGCATCCTTGATGGCGTAACCGAAGGTGTTTGTGACGCCGGAAGCGCCTTCGGGACGGAAGCGGCCCTTCATGGAATTGAATATGTCTTCAATTTTGATTCCGTAAAATTCAGTCATGGATTCCCCCTACCAGTTCAATTCTTTTTCAAGCATGGTTAACACTGTCCACATGGTCCCGCCGAAAGAGGATGCCAAGGCATGGTTGACGGGCCTTGGTATCTGGTGCGGACCTGCATTGCCCCGGACCTGCTTGGCGGCCTCGGCCGTCCGGACCATGGCGGTGGCGCCAATGGGATTGGCGGAGATGACGCCTCCGGATGGATTGACGGGCATTTTGCCGTCAATCATAATTTCGTGGTTTTCCACCAGCTTTAGATGCTCGTCGCCTTTGAGCAAAAAAAATTCCCGTAGCCAGTCAAGTCCCCACCATGCGGACGGGTCATACATTTCAAACACGTCAAAATATTCCAGGGGATTTGTGATGCCGTTGCGTTTAAAAAGGGTTTCCGCGGCAAACCGGTGGGTTGTTCTATTGGGATAAAAATTATTGTGCATATCCAGGGTCTCTTCCCGGTGCACGGTGATATGGTCCCGGATCCATACCGGGGTCTTTGCGATCTGCCTGGCCCTTTCCTCGGATGCAAAAATCATGGCGCAGGCCCCGTCCGACTGGGAGCACATGTGGATGAGCCGCAGATCGCCAATGAGCGGCGGGGAATTTTTAATGAGATCGTCCATCTGGTCCCAATCCAGACCGAACGCCCGGTGGGAGTTGGGATTTTTACAGGCGTGCTTGTCCATGATGATGCGGTAGGTCATGGCCGCTTTCCGGGCCCGGTCCGCTCCGAATTCATCGATGAGCTTTACGGCCGCCTGGGCCGTCAACGCCCCGGACTGAAGCTTCCTTGCCCATAGCGGGTCCGCCATATTGGTGATGCCGCCGGTGGTATGGCCTTCCTGAAGTTTTTCAAACCCGATGGCCATGACCACATCGTACATGCCGGAGGCGACCAGGTTATCCGCGGCGCAGACCAGCGTCCCGCCGGTGGTGCCGCCGGTGGTGAGACGGTAAGAATCCTTTCCATGCGCGCCGGTTCCCAGCACATGCCAGAGGTCCGGCTGGTGAATCATTTCAAACAGTTCCATGTTGCCGTGGACCACGCAGTCGATATCATCGATTTTGAGCCCCGCATCATCCAGCGCCTGGCGGACGGCTTCATGAATCATTTCCGGCTGGTTCACGTCTTCCCGGTGGCTGGAAAATTTGGTTTCGCCGATGCCGACGATGCCGACATTTCTGTTTTTCTTTTTATATCCCATTTTGTTCATACCCCCTGCCTCTCAAGAATAATCACCGCATGGTGCTGCCCGGCCGGGCCTGTGGTTCCGTGGGCCACGGCTTTTGCAGCACCTTCCGCCTGCCGGTCGCCGGCTTCGCCCCTGAGCTGTAAAATGGCTTCCGTTGCCCGGGCAAGCCCCCCCAGCATAATCGGATTGCCGTTTAGCATGCCCCCGGAAAGGTTGACGTGCTGGGCATCCAACGCTCCGGATGCAACCCATTCGCCCCCCTGATTTTCATCGGCAAGTCCCAGACCTTCCGCCCACATGGGCAATTGATAGGCAATGGCGTCATTTAATTCCGCAATATCAAACTCTTTTTTGGGATCTGAAATTCCGGCCATGCGGTAAGCCCGTTGCGCGGCTTTTTTTAGGGCGAAATTGGACGCCAGGTCTCTGTCCCCCAGAAAATAACTGTCCATGCAGCTTCCGAATCCGGTGAGAAATACCGGGTTGTCCGTAAACTCACGGGCGCGATCCTCGCAGCACAGGAGCATTCCCACCGCCCAGTCAGTGACCGGGTACTGGTGCAGTTGCCGGATGGGATCGGCCAGGAGCGGTGATTCTAAAACATTCTGTTCCGTGATGGGATCGTTTTCTCTGGCATATGGATTTTTAGCCGCAAGCTTGCGGGAACGGGAGACAATTTTTGCCAGATGCGCATCCGTGACTCCGGATTTATTCATATAGGCCCGGGCCTGAAAAGCGGCGGCATTTAAGAAATCCAGTCCCAGGGGCCGGCAGAAAAACGGATCGAATGCCAGATTGCTGCACATATTCCGGCTTTCCGACTGGGATTCCTTGCAGTGCCCCATCAAGAGCACCAGATCATCGTGACCGGACAGAATGGATGCCATGGCATATCCCAAGCCGTTGATGCCATCCTGGGCGGCCTTTTCCTCGCCCCGGAAATGCGCGCCCACCGCGTCCGTCACGCCGTTGTCGGAAATGGTGCGGGCGTCAAACACGTCATCGGAGCAGGTGATGATGTTCCGGATGCCCTTTTCCATGTCGAAGGTCACCCCGGTTTGCTTGATGATGGATTCAAAACACTCAAAGAGCATCCCCTGGAATCTCTGATACCAGATATCCGGTTCGTTCTTGATCTGCGCCACGGCGCAGACGGCGACTCTACCGCTCATATTTCTCCCTCCTCTTTTCAACCCTCATACATCGTATCAATGAGGCCGTCGTATTTTTTATAAATCACATTGCGCTTCATCTTCAGCGACGGGGTCAATTCTCCGCCTTCCTGAGAAAATTCATCGCGAATAATCCGGTATTTTTTGATGGTTTCATACCGGGCCAGTTTTTGATTTTTCTCCGCAACATGCTCATCCACGATTTTCAGAAACGCCTTGTTGTCCAGCAAGTCCTGTGGTTTATCGAATGCGACGCCCTGCTGTGCGGCAAGCCGCTGGGCCTGTTCCAGGTTAATATTGATCAGCGCGCTCAAGAATTTTTTCCGTTCCCCCACCACAATAAACTGGGCGAACAGGGGATCGAATTTGAAAATTCCCTCAATTTTCTGGGGTGCGACATTTTTCCCGCCGGAAGTAATGATCAGATCTTTTTTCCGGTCCGTGATCAGCAGAAATCCATCTTCGTCGAATTTCCCGATATCCCCGCTCATCAAATACCCGTCATCCGTGAAGGCGTTTTTCGTTTCTTTTTCCATTTTCCAGTATCCGGCGAATACATTATCGCCCTTGACCAGAATTTCGCCATCTTCGGCGATTTTGATATCAACACCTGGCAGCGGTTTCCCGACCGTCCCTATTTTATAATCCGAAAGACTGCTCATGGTGGCCGGGGCGCAGGATTCCGTCATGCCGTATCCTTCAATGACGGTGATGCCGGAGGCATTGAAAAACAGGATGATATCCCGGGACGTGGGCGCGCCGGATGCAGTCATCCACCGGACCCTTCCCCCCAATGCATCCGCCAGTTTTTTAAAGATCAGATTATAGGCCAGCTTGTATTGAAGCCCAAGGAACAGCGGAATCGGCTTTTTCTTTTCCCGCAACGCGCTGATCTCAAGGCCCACATTGTATCCCCAGTGGAACATTTTTTGCTTCCACTCGGGCTGTTCCTCCACCTGGCCGAGAATCCGTTGGTAGACTTTTTCACAAACCCTGGGAACCGCCAGAACCACCGTCGGGCGCTTTTCCTTGACATCCACCACAAAGGTGTCGATGCTTTCGGCGTAGGAAGCCGTGAGCCCCACGTACATGCCGTAAAAATGGCCGGCCACGCGCTCGAATACATGGCTGAGCGGCAGCAGCGGCACGGTCTGGTCCGTATCATAGGCGAATTTGGGGATGATGCTGTCCAGCGAACGGATGACCGCCATGATGTTTTTATGGGTGATCATGGCCCCTTTGGGAACGCCGGTGGTGCCGGAAGTGTAAACAATGGTGGCCAGGTCTTCCGGGGCGACTTCAGCGGCAAGGGTCTCAAACAAGGCCGGTTTTTCAATGCCGTCTTTTCCGGAGGCAAGGAGTTCCTCAAAGCTGATGACTTCCGGATGGCTGTTTTTGGCGTCCCTGTTATTGAAAACCACGATTTTTTCCAGAGACTTCACTTCATCAACAAAAGAGAGGATCTTGTCGAGCTGCATTTTATTTTCAACAAAAATGACCTTGGATTCTGAATTTTCAACAATATATTTGACTTCTTCGGCGACCAGCGTCGTATAAACCGGCACCACCACGGCGCCAATACCCAGAGCCCCCATGTCGGTGACAATCCATTCCAGACAGTTTTCAGACAGGATGGCAACCATGTCCCCTTTTTTGATTCCCAGAGAATAGAGACCGATGCCGAGAAATCGGGCGCGATCATAATATTCGCTCCAGGTCATCTTTTCCCATTTGCCGCTTTTTTTCTTCTCGGCGGCCAGCCGGTTCTTATATTTTTGGGAGCGATTTTTGAAAACTTCAGTGATTGTTTTTTCCATCATGTCTCCTTGTGCAATGGTGTAAGTGTCGCCAGAACTTCCCGCTATGAGAAAAACGAGTAAACGATTGGCCTGTATCCGGTGTTATCCGTCCCCCCTGTCTTTCACATCATCATTTTGGATATGATTTCTTTCATGATTTCCGTTGTTCCGCCGCCGATGGAAAGGATCCGGTTGTCCCGGTACAGGCGCTCCACCACGTATTCCCGCATATAGCCATACCCGCCGAAAATCTGGACCGCGTCAAAAGTGACCTTGTCGCTGACAGAACAGGCAAAATTCTTGGCCATGGACACTTCCTTGATCTGGTCGACGCCCGCGCCGATTTTGGCCGCCACCCGGTAGGTGAATTCCGTACTGGCCTCCACCAGTGTCGCCATGTCCGCCAGCTTGTGCCGGGTCACCTGAAAACCGGTCAGGGGTTTGCCGAAGGCTTCCCGTTGCTTCGCATATTTGATGGCTTCTTCAAGGGCCATGCGGGCCGTCATGTTGGCCATAACCGCCAGCGCCAGCCGTTCCTGCTGGAAATTGATCACGATGGCGTAGAATCCCTGGTTTTCCTCGCCGATCAGGTTTGCCGCCGGCACGCGGCAATTGTCGAAAAAGAGCTCGGCCGTGTCGGATGCCCACCAGCCGGTTTTTTTCAGTTTTTTGGAGACGGAAAAGCCCGGCGTTCCTTTTTCCACAACGATCATGCTGATGCCCTTTGCGCCTTCCCCGCCGGTGCGGACCGCACAGGTGACCTGGTCGGCCCGGCAGCCGCTGGTGATAAACGTCTTGCTGCCGTTGATAATATAATGGCCGCCGTCTTTCACTGCCGTTGTTTTGATATTCGCCACATCCGATCCCCCGCCGGGTTCAGTGATGGCCAGGGCCGCGATTTTATCTCCGGCCAGCACGGGCGGGATGAATTTTTGTTTCAGTTCCTCTGAACCCAGGTTTAAAATCGGGGGCAACGCGATATTTAAGGAGCCCAGCCCTGCGCAAAAACCGCCAGAAGTGGACCGCATGAGTTCCTCGCTGGCCGCCACCCCAAAAAAGATATCTCCCGGCGTGCCACCAAATTTTTCGGGAAACCCAATACCTAAGATTCCCACATCCCCGGCTTTTTTGTATATTTCTTTCGGGAACTCCCCGGCTTCCTCCCATTCGTTGATAAACGGCAGCACTTCTTTTTTAATAAATTCCCGGACGGATTTTCTGACCAGATCATGGGATTTGGTGAAATATTCCTGATAGGTGGATTCGGTTTTGAATTCGTATGTCATGCAATTTTATCCTTATTTATTGAATGGCATCGGCGGTATGGCCAGGCAAGACCCCTCCGCCACCAGTTCATCTTTTTGATTGGTCCAGCGGAGCTCCATGCGGACCCATCGTTTTTTTTCTATTTTTTCGACGACCTCGCCGATGGCGGTGATGGTGTCGCCAAAATAGGTGGGCCGTTTGAACCGGACGGTGATTTCCGGAATGACCGTGCCCAGGCCCGGAAGTTTCATGCCGAGAACCGGCGCTATAAGACTTTGGGGCAGAGCCCCATGAGCGATACGGGTGCCGAAAGGCGTCATCTTGGCGAATTCTTCGTTCATATGCATGGGGTTGAAATCCCCGGAAATCCCCGCGAACAGGTAGACATCGGTCTCTGAAATCGTTTTGGTAAACGATGCGGACATGCCGATCTCCAGTTCATCATAGGAATAGCCCATTTCAAATTTAGGTTTGTCATCAACTACCTGGAAATGATCAATATCCATAATGCCGCCGGTGGTTTTTTTGGCGAACACCGCCTTGACCTTGAGGCCGGTTTTCATCTTGCTCAAAGGTACGCCTTTGACGATGTGGGCGAGCGGGGTGTCCGCGCCGTCCAGTTTGACAAGCCCCAGAATATAGGGCGGGTCAACCGGCTGATGGGGCTCTTTATAGCGGATGATGGTAAAACAGGTGACAACGCCCGTATTTTTCACATCCACCCAGTTCTCGCATATGTCTTCAAAGCAGGTTTCACAGGTAGCCCGTGGCGGAACAAACACTTTGCCGCACTTCTGACATTTTAAGCCCCTGATTTTTTTTTCATCCCGCAGGCTGATGATAAACCGGCTTCCGGCTCGGCCGGCAAAGTATTGATAGGGAAGGGCCAGCTTCCCATTGACGATAAAACAATCATTTGTTGCTGTGCTCATAATTTGTCTCCTATAGGATCATCAATCGATGAGTTCAAAGTATAAAATATCCGTGATGGCGCCGATTCGGTTTTCATTCCATACCGGCCTGACCCGGTCTCCTTTTTTTGCGCGATCCCTGTCCTCGGGCTTTAATTCATGCCAGAGGGTTTCATGGCCTTTGCACCCATCCAGCAGGAAGTGGGCGGAAACATAAGGCGTTTCCCGGCTCTCTCCGGTCAGTGGATCCGGACTGGCATAGAAGGTGACATCCATGATGGAGATCACGCCATCCGGGCCGACTTCCACCCAGTCGGCAGCACGGACCACGCATTCGGCGCATACTTCTCTCGGGGGGAGCTGGAGACGGCCGCATTTCGGGCACCGGTTCGCCAGTATTTTTTTATCTTTAAACGCATTTAAGAATTTGCCCATGACCGGACCGGTGGAAAATTTTTGGGGGATGGATAGAATCTGTTTTTTGACGATAAGCTCTTCGCCTTTTTCCACCGGGTCACCGCCGGCAGGGGGCGTGTATTTTTTAAAGAATTTGGTGGCTTTACCCAGCAGACCCATATCGCCCTCGACTTTCAGTTTTCCGGAGGTAAAGGCGGTCATGCCATCAAGCTTGCCCAGAGTGATGGCGATCCAGTCCTTGGCCGAGCAGGTGGTGGTGACGTTGGGGCTGTGGATGCCTTCCTTGACCTGGACCCTGCCGTCAGACACGCACACGGTATACTCGCCGCCGCCCGTGCCGGTAATAATATACCCGTAGTTGGCGGTTATGCCTTTAACGCCATCCGGATTGACCCGCGATTCCATGGTGCCGAAAATATCATTCACCGTGACTTCCGGCCCCTTGGGCTTGGTGGGCGAGCCTTTCAGCCCCCACTCCCGAAGTGTCTTTTTCAGTACTTTGCCGATGGGGCTTCGAGGAAAATCCTCGCTAAGGATTTCAACATATTTCGGGACTTTAAATGAGGCGAGGTTTTGTTTGCAGTATTCAATGACTTCTTCTTCGGTCAGGGAATCGTCTTCCGCCACCACAAATACTTTGACTTCTTCCCCCATGGTCTTGTCCGGAACGCCTACGGTTGCGGCCTCGCTAATTTTGGGGTGGCCTGCCAGGAGATTGTCGATTTCCTTGGGATAGATATTTTCCCCGCCCCGGATGATCATGTCCTTCATCCGGTCCACAATGAAAATATAGCCGTCCGCGTCCTTGACGCCCACGTCTCCGGTATGCAGGTAGCCACCTATAATGGTTTTGGCGGTTTCCTCGGGCTTGTTGTAATATCCCTTCATGACATTATCGCCCTTGATGACGATCTCACCGCGTTCCCCAGTGGGAACCTCATTTCCGTGTTCATCAACAATCAGAACTTCCTGGCCGGGCAGGGCCAGGCCGATGGAACCGATCTTGCGGACACCATTCATCGGATTGATGGTGCTGACACAAGTGCCTTCCGTAAGGCCATATCCTTCGACGATGGGAATGCCAAATGTGTCCTGGAAGTTGGTCATGGTTTCCTGGGTCAGGGGGGCGGCACCGCAGATGCCGAATTCAAGGGAGCTCAAATCAAATTTCTGGCGGGTAGGGTCGGAGAGCAGAATCTGATAGACTGCCGGAACCGCGGACCAAAAATTCACTTTATATTTTTCCACCACTTCCCAGAATTCGCTGGCGGAAAACTGTTTCCGCAGAATAATCTGATGGCCTTTTTCCAGGGCGGATGTGCAGGTGAGCATTGCGTTGACGTGAAACAGGGGCAGAAAGCAGAGGAAATTCCGATTTTCATCCGTATTCAGGGCCGCATTGATCCCGTTGGCGTCGGCCACCACATTCTTATTGGAAAGCAAAACGCCCTTGGGGTTTCCCGTGGTGCCGGACGTATAGAAGATAAAGGCAATATCTTCGGGGTCCGCGTCGCTCTCAAAGGGTGTGTTGTCCCCTTCCGCCAGCAGTGCGGCAAAAGAAATATGCCCGTCGGCCGGTTTTTCGCTGACCTCGATGATTTTTTTTAAGTTCGGGCATTTATCCTTAATCTCGTTGTAAATGGAAAGGTATTGATCTTCAACAATAAGACCACAGCCTTTGGAATCGTTTAACAGGTATTCCACTTCCGGCGCTTTCCACCACCCGTTGATGGGGCCGGCCACAGCGCCGATTTTGATAATGGCATAATAGGCGATCAGGGTTTCCGGGCTGTTCTGCACCCATACGTGGATAAAATCACCTTTTTTAAATCCTTGTTTTTTCAGTGCATTGGCCAGGGCGTTAATTTTTTTGCTAAAATCGCCGTATGTAATGGTGCGGTCATAAAACTGCATATATGGAAGATCCCTGTATTTTTTGACGGCATCATCGATGTATTTGCCTAAGTTCATTTCTGCCTCCTCAAAGATGGCTTTTTGATATGTTTAATCTTTAAAACAGGCCGGGTTTCTTACCCGGCAATGGGTATTTTTCAGTTTGTCGGGAAAGAATCCCCACCTACTATGGGACGTTCCGGGTCAGCAGGAACAGAACCGTCCACATGGTCCCGCCGAATCCCGATGCCAAGGCTTGGTTAACGGTCTTTTTGACCTGATGATCGCCCGCGTCCCCCATAATTTGAAGAGCCGCTTCCGCCACCCTTACCATGGCCGTGGCCCCGATGGGATTCGATGCCGTGACGCCGCCGGATGGATTCACCGGAAAGCTGCCGTCAATGGTGATATCGTCATTTTCCACCATTTTGAGATGTTCATCCCCTTCAAACAGCAGAAACTGCCGGAGCCAGTCAAGCCCCCACCAGGAAGACGGGTCATACATTTCAAACATATCGATTTCTTTGCGCGGATTCTTGATACCGTTGCGTTCAAACAATTTTTCAGCAGCATACCGGTGAGAATAGACAACGGGCGCGTCGCCGAAAAGGCAGAAGCTTTCTTCCCGGTGGACTGTAATATGGTCCTTGATCCATGCAGGCTGCTTGCAGAACTGTTTGGCTTTTTCCTCGGAGGCGAAAATCATGGCGCAGGCGCCATCAGACTGGGAACACATATGAATCATGCGAAGTTCACCCACCAGGGCCGGAGAATTGACCATCAGGTCATCCGCCTGGTCAAATTCAAGGCCCAGACGGCGGTGGGCTTTTTTATTTTTCATGGCATGTTTGTCCATGATAATTCTGTATTTCATGGCGGCTTTTTTCGCCCGTTCTTCGCCAAATTCTTCGATGACCTGGGCGGCTGTCATACCGGTTAAGGCGCCGGTCTGAAGCTGTCTGGCCCAGAGCGCATCGGCCATGTTGGTGATGCCGCCGGTGGTATGCCCTTCCTGGAGCTTTTCAAAACCGATAGCCAGCACCACGTCGTGAAGCCCGGATGAGACCAGATAATCCGCCGTGCAGCATAGGGTGGCCCCGGTGGTGCCGCCGGTGGTGACCCGCAGGGTTTCCTTGCCATAAGCGCCGGTGCCCAGGGTATGCCAAAGATCAGGCTGATGAATCATTTCAAAGAGTTCCATATTACCATGAACGATGCAGTCCACATCCCCAATGGTCATTCCCGCATGTTGTAATGCCTCGAGAACCGCTTCATGAATCATTTCCGGCTGGTTCACCTCTTCCCGATGGCTTGAAAAAACGGATTGGCCTACTCCGATAATGCCGACATTTCTATTTTTTTTCATTGTTCGCCTCCTAAGCCCTTGCCAATGTGATGACTGAATGAAATTGACCTGCCGGCCCCATAACGCCATGAGCGATGGCTGTTTTTGCATTGTTGATCTGACGGTCCCCGGCCTCGCCGCGCAGTTGAATGGCCGCCTCCGCCGCACGGACAAGTCCGCCCAAGATCAGCGGGTTGCCGGCCAGCATACCGCCTGACGTATTGACGTTCTGTTTAACCGGCCCGCCGCCGTCCAGCCATTTCGCGCCTTTCCCGGCATCGCAGAGACCGATGCCTTCCGCCCACATGGGAAGCTGATAGGCGTACTGGTCGGACAATTCAATGACGTCAAAGGCGGACCGGGGATCTGTGATACCGGCTCGTTTATACGCATATTGCACGGCCTTTTTCAGGGCGAAATTGGAAGTCAAATCGCGGTCGCCCAAAAAGAAACTGTCCATGCAGTTGCCGACGCCGGTAATCCAGACCGGATTTTTGCATATTTTTTTGGCGGTATCTTCCGTGGCGAGAATCATGCCCACAGCCCCGTCCGAAACCGGATAGGCGTGCAGTTCGCGAATGGGATCGACCAGCATCGGAGATGCCATGACCTCTTCCGCGGACACTTTGCCGATTTCCTGCGTACATGGGTTTTTGGATGCGTTTTCCCTTGCGCGGACGACGATCTTCGCCAGATGTTCATCCGTGATTTGCGATTTGGCGCTGTATGCCTGGGCCTGCAGACCAGCCGCTGCGCAGAAATCAATTCCCACGGGACGGGTAAAAAAGGGATCAAAGGCCATGTGGGTCACCATGTTCCGGCTTTGCGCCTGGGACTCCTTGCAGTGGCCCATCACCAGCACCATATTGTTGTGTCCGGACTGGATTGCGGCCAAAGCGTAATACAATGCCTGAATCCCTTCCTGAGCGACCTTTTCCTCGCATCCGAAATGCGCGCCGAGGACATCCGTCATTGCATTGTCCGAGATGGTCCGGGCGTCAAATATATCGTCGGATACGCTGATGGACATATCGACGCCTTTAGCGCCCTTCACATGCCGTGAAAATGTGACATCCACCTGTTTCCGGAGCGCTTCCAGAACTTCCAGGGCCATGCCCTGAAACCGGATGTCTTTTTTGTCGCGCTCATATGTTGTCTGCGCAACCGCACAAATACCAACTCTTTTCGCCATTGCATGTCCCTCCTTCATTTGAATGGGCTATATATTTTTATTTTATAAACAAATAACGGGTTTCCGTGTAACAGTTCCAAAAATCCCCGTGCCGGATAGCCCGGATGATTTTGTCTTTATCCCTCATGCAATCCATCTCAATCCATGCCCTTCCGCATCCGATCCGGGTATGGGAATCATCCGTGGCGACTTTCGGCAACGGGATTCGCGGAATTTCAAATTCGGGGGCACGGAATCCCTTGGAAGTCACTTCCACCGCATCCAGCGGAAACTTTTCCGAGACAGCGCAAATCCTTTCAATTGCTTTTTCCATGGGGAGATCGAGTTCTGAGGGATGATTGAAAACATGGAGAACATCCTTGTCCCCATCAATCCGGTTGACATGCACGTACCCCTTTTCAAAAACGGTCATTTCCACGCCGGTAAAAATGATCAGAGCGGTCTTCAGGGCTGCGACCGACCTGTAGCAGTCCGGCCGCATGAGGTAGTCATGGTCCGTGAGGGCGATAAAATCAAATCCCAGTCCGGTGTATATCCGAACGGCTTCTTCGATGGTCAGTTCACCGTCGGAACAGGTCGTATGGGTATGCAAAGCGCCTTTTAAGTGCATGAGATTTCATTGAGCAGATAGTTGACGCCGCCGGTGATAAAACCCACAGCGTCGCGGCCGATGAGACGGATATCGTTGGAGGCGTCCTGCCAGAACAAATATTGATAGGCAACGCGTTCGTAAATCCCCATAATGCTGACGGCGATCACTTCAGCCGAATATTGCCCCTTAAACTTCAGCCCTTGATTCTCGCAAACCGACAGTAAGGCGGAGCGCACGTCGCCGGTGCATTTTTCAAAGAGCTTTTTCCGGCGCCCCTCCAGTTCGGGACTGTTGCCGACCGATTCCCGGAAGATAATGGCGCATTTTTCCGGGTAGTTTACGCAGAAGTCTTCAAAAAAAGCATACCCCGCCTGCTTGAAGCCTTCCATGGTGGGACCATGTTTTTTAAACGCATTGCCCAGCGTGCTTCGAAGTACATATCCGATTTCATCCAAGAGCTGAATGATAAGATCCTCTTTGTTTTTAAAATAAAAATAAACTGCGCCCACCGACACTTCAGAGGCATTGGCGATCTGCTCCATGCTGGATTTGTGGTAGCCTTCCGTGGCGAAAAGTTTTTCAGCCGCTGTCAGAATGGTCTGATAGCGATGCTCCCGTTCCCGCTGCCGCCGCTGGGCGGATTTGGATAAATTTTCTTCTTTTATTAATTTTTTTGCAGGCATGGTTCGTCTTTCTCTTTTCTATTTCATCAAACCCAAGGCGCTGTCGCCGATTTTGACCCGCGAAATTTCAGTGGAAGTTCCAGCGATCTGCCCATACTTGGCGCAGCGGAATGCTTCTTCCACAGGGTTTCCGGATAAAAATCCCGAACCGCCGAGAATTTTCATGGCGTCGCCGGCCACCTGCTCGGCGGCTTCCGTACAGAACACCTTGGCGCAAAGAGTTAATGATTCAATGTCCTTCGGTTCGGCATCCGCCGCCCACGCGACCTTGTAAGCAAATAATTGAGAAGCCTGAAACAGGGTCAGCATTTGAGCCAATTTGAACCCGACTTCCTGATAGGCGATGATCGGCTTTCCTCCGGTTTTGTGTTTTTTGGCATATACTTTTGCCGACTCAAATGCCCTTTTCATGAGCCCCAGGCTCGCTCCGATAAGAATCTGGTTTTCCCATAGCTTTAGCGTGGTTAACATCGTTTTGTCATTTTCGGGAAAGATCACCTGGCTTGATGCAATAGCGCAGTTTTCGAACATCAGATTGGAAATGGCAACGCCTTCATAGCCCAAGGTAGCGGCTTTTCCACCAATGGAGAGCCCTTGCGTCCCTTTTTCAACCAGAAAAATGGCGTTTTTCCCGTCCAGCCTTCCCGCGACAGCTAACCAGTCCGCAACGGGGCCGTTCACCACATACTGTTTGTGTCCGGAAATGATTGCGCTGTCCCCGTCCATCACCGCCGTGGTCATCAGGGGATCATTGTCCACGTTCATGGCGTCTTCCGATAAGCCAACCGCACCGATGATCTGACCGTTCAACAGGGCCGGCAGCAGTTTTTCCTTTTGGGAGGCGCTGCCCCAGGCGCTTAAAATCCGTCCAAAAATCCGGGTGCTGGTTTCGATGGATAAAAACAGAGACGGCGAAGCCGCAGCGATAGTTTCCATGCCGCCCATGAGCGTGAGCAGACCATTATAATTATCTGCTTTTTCGATACCCAATGTTAAATAAGGGGTTCTGGAAAGGAGCGCCAGGGCCCGTCGGGTGTTTTTCTCCGATTTTTCCGCATCCTTGGTCTCCAAATCGTTCTCTTTCGCGAATGTCCCCATCAACGTATGTATTTCCACAAAAAGATTAAATTCTTTATCGCTGAAGTCATAATTCATTTGTGTTCTCCTCTTTTTTTCGCTCTGGAATGTCCGTAGGTTCTTTACATCAGTTTGGAGATAATCATTTTCTGAATATCGGATGTGCCGCCGCCAATGGGGGCCAGCCGACTGTCTCTGAAAATCCGCTCCATATCATACTCGTGGCAGTAGCCGTAGCCGCCGAAAAGAACAACCGCGTCATTGGCCGGGGCCAGACTCCAGTCGCCGACAAAAAGTTTGGCTACAGCAGCTTCCAGGTGATTCATGGGCCGTCCCTGATTCTTGCACCATGCGATCCGGTAGACGAGGTTGCGGGCCGCCTCGCCGAAAATGCGGATATTGGCGATTTTTTGTTTGATGGCCTGGAACTGGCCGATTTTCCTGCCGAACTGTTCCCGGCTGCTGGCGTATTCCACGCACCGGTTCAGCATGTAGGTGGACGCGCCCACAAAAGGAGCGAGCAGGGCGCTTCGATCCCATTCCACAGTTTGAAGAGACATGTTAAATCCTTCGCCTTCACGGCCAAGCATATTTTCCGCCGGAATTTCACAGTTGTTCAGAAAGAGTTCGGACGTCTGGGAAGTGCTGACGCCCATTTTAATCAGGTTGGGGCCGGATGCGAATCCAGGAGTCCCTTTTTCAACGATAAAGGCTGAAATTCCGGTATGTTTTTGCGACGGATCGGTTTTTGCGTAAATCACGGCGACATCGGCGATGGGTCCGTTGGTGATAAATATTTTGCTGCCGTTTAAGACGTATTTGCCGTCTTTTTTTTCAGCGGTGGTAGTCATGGAGGCGACATCCGAGCCGGCATTCGGTTCGGTCAGGCCCATGCATCCGATCCATTCGCCGCTGGCCAGCTTGGGGATGTATTTTTTCCGCTGGGCCTCGGTGCCATGAGAAAAAATGGTGTCCGCACACAGGAAGGTGTGAGCGCCGTAGGCCAACGTCAGACCCCCGTCAACACCCGCTTCTCCCAATGCCTCGCCGGCCATTACGGTGGTGATGACATCCGCCCCGCTCCCGCCATATTCTTCGGGAAAATGCAAACCAAGGATGCCGAACTCTCCAAGCTTTTTAAACGATTCAAAATCAAACTGCTTTTTTAAATCATGTTCCTGAATACGAGGGACAATCTCTTTTTTGGCGAACCGGATAATCTCTTTTTTGAACATCAATTGTTCTTTGGTGAATGCGAAATCCATGATTATCTCCTGTGAAATAAATAATTTATATCTAAACCAGCACGATTACCGTTCATAAAAGGAATTTTTTTAAATTTTATTGATCAGTTAGACGAAATATGAACTTCTAATTTTTAATTAAATTCATAAAAAAAATTATGTTCAACTTTAAAATTGAGTTTAATCATTGTCAAGCGATTTTTTAATATATCGGGAGATGGAAAGCCTTTTGTTATAAAAATCCGCCGGACAGAAATGCATCAAAATTCATATCTGACCCGCCTGAAGGTTGGATTAACGATTGAAGTGTTGATCCGCATAGTGTAAAGTAAAAACCGATGCCATGACTTTTCGGCATAAATTGAACCATTTCAGGAGACCGCCATGAATGATGACGCCGGAAAACAAAAATTTCTTATTTTTACACATCGCTTTGAAATCAAAGGCTATATAAATATTTATCAGGGGGTCCGGCTGACGGATTACATGAATGAGTCAAACGCATTTATATCGGTGACGGATGCCGAAGTGAGACCTCACCCATATAATGGCGCAACAGTCATGAAAACGACATTTTTAAATGTCCGCAAAGATGAGATTGAAGTCATTGTTCCAGAAGCTGCGATCCGAGAAAAGGCATTATAGGATGATTCTTAAACGGGAAATGCGATGGCGAAATTAGATAAAGTATTCAAGGCGGCGGTTGACTTAAAGGCGTCGGATGTTCATATCGTTCCGAACGAACCCATCACCATCCGGCATCTGGGGAGACTGAAAAAATTAAAAAACGCCCCTCTCAGCCTGAGTCAGTGCCAGGAATTGATCCTTGAAATATTAAGCGAACCGCAAAAGAAAATTCTTGAAAACACCCTTCAACTGGATTTCAGCTACGAACTTCCCGAGATCGGGCGATTCCGCGGAAGCGCCATGGAGCATCAACGAGGATTAAGCGCTGTTTTTCGCGTGATCCCGCCAAAAATCCCGGCGCTGGATGATCTGGGAATGCCGGATATCATCAAACGGGTGCTGGACAACCATCAGGGGCTGATACTGGTTACAGGCGCAACCGGGCATGGCAAATCCACCACGCTTGCCGCCATGGTCGACTATATAAACACCAACCGGTCACATCATATCCTGACGGTGGAGGATCCCATTGAATTTGTGCATCCGTTCAAGCGCGGCGTGGTAAACCAGCGACAGATCGGGTTGGATACGTTGACCTATGCCAATGCATTAAGAGGCGCTCTTCGACAAGACCCGGATGTGATCATGATCGGAGAGTTGCGGGATCTGGAAACCATGTCCCTGGCTATCACAGCAGCCGAAACCGGACATCTTGTGATCGGCACCTTGTCTACCTCCAGCGCACCCAAAACCGTAGAGCGGATTATCGACTCTTTTCCGCCCAAAGAACAGAATCAGATACGCACCATGCTCAGCGAAGCCATAAAAGCCGTGATTACCCAAAGACTGGTTCCGGCGGCGGACAGCTCACAAATGGTCCTGGCCCTTGAAATTTTAATCGGCACACTGCCGATGGCCAACCTGATCCGGGACGCCAAAACATTTCAGATTCCATCCATGATGCAGACCGGCAAAAAAGCCGGCATGCAGCTCATGGATGAATCCCTGATGACGCTCCTGAAAGCCGGCCGCATAACGGCGGCGGATGCAGCCGCCAATGCCAGCAAACCAGACACGTTTAAACCGTTTTTAAATAAAACCGCCTGAGACGCATTGAAAGCAAAGAAGACATGAAACTGCTGGATGCATATTTCAAAGAAATGAAGGAGCGGGGCGCCAGCGATCTGCACATGGTCGTCGGTTTCCCGCCGTTGATACGTAAAAGCGGCGAGTTGACCGCTCTTGACCATCCTGTCCTTACAGCCGACTCAAATAAACAGATTCTTTTTGAAATTTTGAACCCGGAACAACAGGACAGCGTTGAAAAAACCCATGATTTTGACATGGCCTATGAACTGGAAAATGTCGGCAGATTCCGGTGCAATTATCTGTATCAGCATCGGGGCATCGGCGCAGTGTTCCGTCTGATTCCCACGGAGATTCTGACTCTGGAACAGCTGCATCTCCCGGAAGTTCTCAAATCCATCGCTGAATACACAAGAGGTTTAGTCCTGGTGACGGGGCCTACCGGCAGCGGAAAATCCACCACGCTGGCAGCCATCATTAATCATATTAATGATACTCGTGACGGGCATATTATCACCATTGAAGACCCGCTGGAATTCGTCCACCAGAATAAAAAATGTCTTATCACCCATCGGGAGATCGGCAATCATGCAAAGAGTTTCGGCGAGGCGTTAAAAGTCGCCAGTCGTGAAAATCCGGATATCATTCTTGTGGGTGAAATGCGGGATCTGGAAACGATTGCCCTTGCGCTGACCTGCGCAGAGCTGGGCATTCTTGTATTCGGGACACTGCATACCAATTCAGCCGCGAAAACCATTGATCGCATCATCAACGCTTTCCCGGCGGACCAGCAGGCCCAGACCCGCACCATGCTTTCCGAATCCCTCCGGGCCGTTATCGCTCAGCAACTCATCAAGACCCAAAACGGCGGCCGATGCGCCGCCAATGAGATCCTCATCGGCTCAACAGCCCTTGCCAGCATGATCCGGGAGGGAAAGATTTCCCAGATCGGGTCCATTCTCCAGACCGGAACCGCCGCAGGCATGCAGAGTATGGACAGTCATTTATTTCAACTGATTAAAGAGAATACCATCACGAAGGAAGCGGCTTATGAAAAAGCCATTGATAAATCGATGTTTCTTTAACACACGCGGCACCAGCGGCCATTTGCTATTTTAACGTAATAAACACCATGTCCTGCTCCGGGTGGGCCGCGAGCCTTTCCCATTGGCCATCGAGGATGCGGCCGATGTGTTCAACCGGCCAAGCCGGTTTCTGCCCGAAAAAAATGCAGAGATATTTCCCTTTGCGGGTGTAGGCAATGCCGCCTGGCGGAATGTCGTCAACCGGATTTTCCTCGCCGAAATTTCTGCCGATGGGCCCGTAAAGCTCCTGTCCCCATTGCTCAAGATGAATCGTATACGGAAGATGGGCCGCGAATTTTCCGGCAATAAGAGTGTCAAACAGTTCTGCCTCCAAAATAAAATCGCCAAAATCGAGTTCAAGCATCCGGATCATTTTTTAGTTCTTTGAATGTGTGGTAATCTGTTTTTTAAAGTGTGCAACTATCTATAAAAATAAGAAAAATAAAAGTCAGAGCAATTCAATATCAGGTTTTATTTTAATTTTTTTTTTAACAATGGTAAATAGAAATCCATCCATTTGTTGAAAAAAGAATTTTTTACACGTTGTAAAATAAAGGATTGAATAAGAGCCAACTACTTTCTTTCATGAAAGCATTAAGATGCGGCAATATGGACATGTCATCCGCCCCCGGCCAGATAGATTCGGAACCTTATGTTGGCAGCATTTTTGCATGTTTTATGGCGTGATGCTTTTTTACGCCCCTGCTTGATGGGGTGACTGGTAATGGATTATGAAAAAAGGAGATAATAAATGGCTGAAAAAACATCTAAATCAGCTCAAAAACGTAAAAGAATTCAATTTGCGTTCTATGATGAGGATGCTGAGACCGTCTGTGTTGTGGGTGATTTTAACGGATGGGACGAAAAAAAACATACCATGCAGCGGGATGCTCAGAACATATGGCGAAAAACGATGCTGCTGCCGATGGGAACCTATGAATACCGTTTTAAAGTGGACGAACGATGGGAAAATGATCCGCAAAACGATAATTTCTGCATCAACAGCTTCGGCACCCGAAACAACGTGCTCCATGTTGGTTAAACGATAGGCGCGTGCGGATTCGCGGCCCGGCTGAGCGGCGCGGATTTTTCGTTTATTCCAAGGACCGGATCATGGCGGTTTCATCGCAGTCAGGGAATTTGACGCACTGGATGCAGTCTGACCAGATTTTGATGGGCAGATCGGCTTTGTCGATTTTCACGAAACCAAATTTTTCAAAAAACGCGGGTTTATAGGTAAGGGTGAACAGCGATTTGATTTTATATTGCCTGGCCTCCACAAAGGCGTTTTCCACCAGTTGGCGGCCGATGGATTTCCCCATCGCCTCCCGGACAACCGCCAGGGAACGGATTTCCGCCAAATCTTCCCAGCAGAATTGCAGGGCGCAACAGCCTACGATGGCTTTGCCGTCATGGAGATGGGTATAAACGGAAAAATCCCGGAGATGATCGTAGAGCTTGCTAAGGGGCCGGGACAGGAGTTCATCCCGGTCCCCGTAATATTTCAGGATCGCATGAATGGATTTGACATCTTCGATAGTGGCTTTTCTGATCATGGGAACTGTATACCGGTTATCCGTCATGAATTCAAGCGGCTTGTGACGATGCCGTCAAAAAATGCATCTTTATTTTTCTTGACACTAAAACGGGATTGGTGGTAACAAACCCGTAACTTTTTACAGGCGCGTAGCTCAGTTGGCAGAGCGCTACCTCGACACGGTAGAAGTCGTTGGTTCAAGTCCAATCGCGCCTACCAGGAAATTCAAGGGTTTGCGAAAAAATTCGCAAACCCTTTTTTTGTGTCGCGCCAGAAGCAATAATCCCGGTTTATTGGGCCGTTAACTGGATATGTATCTGATTGCCGGTGATTTCAGAAACATTGATGGCGAAAGAATCAAAGGATTCCAGAACGAGCGCATCCGATAGGGCCTGGGGCGTGCCTTCAAACGTAACTTTGAGCATCGCTTTATCAGCCCCTATTTCCAGCATTTGATGACTGGAAACGCCTTTAATGTGTTTCAATGCGGTCCGGAATTCCGCCAGATGGGTGAGGATATCGGGTCCGGTGAGGTTGATGAGGATGTCCCCGCCGGTTTCTCCGTGCGCTTTCCATTTTGCAAGAATTTGCGGAACGGCGGCGAGGCCCGCCTGCTTTCCGGCATCGGACAGCGCCTTCCGGCTGCCCGCGGTTTTGTCCTGATGTAGCGCTGTCTGGCTGTTCACGATTGCAGGAAGGGCTTCGCCGGTTCCCACAAAAACCGGCCGGACCGTTACGGTGCCTTTGAATGTCAACAGCGTCTCTCCCGTTCGGCTGGGTGCTTCAACCGCCACCGCATTTCCTGCCATAATCAGGTCCGCTTTCACGCGCTTTCCGATCGCAATGGCCTGGGAATCGGTAACCGCCCCGGTTAATTGCAGGTCTTCGATCTGGCCAGCGGGGATGTTTTTTTCGTTGATCACTGAGAATCCGCTGTCCGCAAATACCCGCTTCATGGCCTCCGTCGCTATATCCGGCTGAAAGATGGGCTTACCCCCCTGCCACCAGTAGTGGATGGACGACGCACCCGCCGGTTGCTCGGCTATCATGAATAAAACAGCGGGAGGATTGTCCCCTTGCGCTGTTTCGCCGCCGCCCCCTAAATCCTGCTTTAGTTTGCCGCTGAGAACCGTGGCCTGCACCAGCACCCGGTAGGTTTTTCCATCGTTTAACTCCTTTAACACTTTGTAATCCTGAATAAATTCATCATGGTGATCCGCCAAAAGCACACCGAGCGTATCAAATTTTTCAGTGACGCGTTCAACCGGCAGAATTTGCAGTGCGGCTTTTTCCACAGCCATCATCAGGCCCTGAGCCACAGCCGCCTCCCTGGCCGACGGCGCATCCGTTTTGACAGGGCTCGCGCCCATGGCGATGACAATATCGGTCTCTCCAGCCGGCTCCGCAAGACATGGCAGAACCAGAAACAGGGCGATGATGAGAACAGAAAAAATGATTTTTAAAAACAGGAAACCCGGAGGATTCTTAAAAATACGCATGAGCGTTTCTCCAAATATGACGGGGTTGCAGGCTCTCAGGCCTTTCGGTTCAAAGTATAATCCGCAATCAGGGCCAGGGTTTCGGTTGTTTGACTTGGCGGGAACGATGCAATAATTTTCTTGGCTTCCCGGACGTGATTTTCCGCGATGCCCCGGCAGTAATCAATAGCGCCGGCCTCATGCATAAGGCGGAGTACTGCGCCAAATTCATCGGCTGAAAATTCCTTTCGGGCAATCAACTCCGCCAGCCATGACCGGTCCCAGGTCCCCGCTTTTTCCAGGGTATGAATCACCGGCAGGGTCAATTTGCCTTCTTTTAAATCCGCGCCGATGGTTTTGCCCAAGGTCCGGGTGTCGGCCGTATAATCTAACAGGTCATCTGCGATCTGAAACACCATCCCAATATGATGCCCATAGCGGGCCAGCCGGGCCTCGACATCCTCCGGCGCGCCTGCCAGAATGGCCCCGGTCTGACAGGCCCCCTGAATTAAAAATCCGGTTTTGCGGCGGATTACATCCATGTAGTCGGCTTCGGAAAGATTGACATCCCCTTTTTTGATCAACTGAAGAATCTCCCCCTGGCACATGCTTTCGGTGATCTCTGATATGATCTGTATGATTCTCGGATTTCCGGTTTCCGCCGCAATATTTAAGGCACGGGCCAGGAGAAAATCCCCTACCAGCACCGTGACCGGCGCGCCCCAGATGCTGTGGGCCACCGGTTTGCCGCGCCGGAGAGCAGCCTCGTCCACCACATCATCGTGCAACAGGGTCGCGGTATGCAAAAATTCAATAATGGTTGAAAATTTTTTAATAAAATCATCTGTATAGCCGCATAGCCGGGCACAAAGCAAATTGAGCAGGGGCCGGATGCGCTTGCCGCCGCTGAAAATCAGATGGCCGGCCACATCCCGGACCAGTTCCACATGCGGGTTTAAATTCTCATGCAATGCCGCTTCAATATCGTTTAAATCATTTTCCACACGCAGCGACAATTGCTGCTTTAACCCGCTCATGCCGTTACTCCTCTGAGATCATATTCCAGTGCATCCGTGATGCGGATATCCGCGAATTCGCTCACCCGAAAGGCGTTTTTACGGTCCTGCGCGTCAATATACACAATGCCGTCCACTTCCGGGGCCTGAAACCAGGTCCGGCCCGCATAGAGTCCTTCTTCCACTTGTTCTTCCACCAGTACACGAAATGTGCGGCCAATGTATTTCTGGTTTTTCCCTTCCGACCACCCGGCCTGGGCGCTCATCAGGGCGTGATGCCTCTCCTTTGCGATTTTTTTCGGCACATGGTTTGACAACCGGTGGGACGGAAGGTCATCGGCATCCGAATAGATGAACGCGCCCAGGTGATCAAACCGGACGGTTTCCGCAAATTTCATCAACTCATTAAAATCCTTATCCGTTTCTCCAGGAAAACCCACCATCATCGTGGTTCTGAGGGCCGCATCCGGAATAACGGACCGGATGTGCTCCACCAAACGCAGCAAATCCCCGGCGTTATAATTCCGGCCCATGCGTTTTAACACGAGGGGGGCCGCGTGCTGCATGGGAATATCAAAATAAACGCAGATATTGTCATGATCCGCGACGGTGCGAATAAGGGTTTCATCGGTCGTATCCGGCGATCCATACAAAAACCGGACCCGGATATCCTTTGATATATCCGCAACATCCGCCAGCAGACGGCTGAGGGGAACCGGCGGGCGCAAATCCCTGCCATAGGCCCCGGTGTCCTGGCCGATAATGACGATTTCCTTAAAATTCATGGAGATCAGTTTTCGGGCTTCCATGGCCACATCTTCCGGCGTCCGGCTCCGGAGTTTCCCCCGCAATTTGGGAATAATGCAATAGGTGCAATGCCGGTCGCACCCTTCGCTGACTTTCAGATATGCAAAGGATGCCGTGGTCAGTGTTCTTCCGGTCCCGCAATGTTGAAGCGGCAAGCCGTCCGGCGATGGCAGCAGACATCGGGTATTTGAATTCGGCCGGTGCAATGCCTCCGCGATTTGTTGGTAAGCACCGGTCCCCAGAAACATGTCAACCTCCGGCAGGGAACCGGCGAGAGCTTCCCGGTAGCGTTCAGGCAGACATCCGGTCACGATCAGCCGCCGGCAGTGCCCGGATTTTTTAAATTCCGCCAGAGAAAGTATTTCATCCACGGATTCCTGGGCTGCGGACTCGATAAAACCGCAGGTATTGACAATAATGACATCCGCCTGGGACGGATCGCCGGTGACTGGAAAACCGTCTTCCGCAATCTGTCCCAGCATGATTTCGCTGTCCACCAGATTGCGGGCGCAACCAAGGGAACTGAGATATATGGTTGATGGGGAATGGTTGATGACGGTTACTCCCCGGTAAATTCCGGTTTGCGTTTTTCGCTGAATGCGGTAATAGCTTCCATCAGGTCTTTGGACGGAATAATATTGGTGCTGATGGATGCCACATATTTTAATCCCTCGTCAATGGATTTGCCAATGCCGAATTTCAGCACATCCTTGGAAGCCTGCACGGCAAGGGGCGGATTTTCCGCAATGCCCATGGCCAGATCATGAGCGCCTTTCATTAATGCTGCATGGTCGTCAAACACCTCGTTGACCAGGAGTATTTCCTTTGCCCGCTGTGCGCCAAACAGTTTAGCCGTATACGCCAGTTCCCGGGCAATACCCTGGCCCACAATATGGGGAATGCGCTGGAGTACGCCCACATCCGCCACAAAGCCCACCGCCGCTTCCTTTAACGAGAATTCGGCATCCGCCGAGCACAGCCGGATGTCGCAGGCCGTGGCCATGTCCAGTCCCGCGCCGATGCAATGGCCATGAATAGCCGCGATCACTGGTTTCCGGCACCATTCGATACAGCTCATGGTGTCCTGTAGCGGGTATATCTTGTTCAAAAGCCGCCACTTGATGCCGCCTTTTTGCTCTGGATTCATCAATTCCGGAAGTTCCATGGCCATTTCCATCAAGTCAATACCGGCGGTGAAACAATTACCCTTGCCGCTGATAATGACCGCCCGGATATCCGGATCCTGGTCCAGGTCTTTAAAAATGGGGACGATTTCCTTCCAGGCAGGCGGATTCATGGCGTTTTTTTTCTCCGGACGGTTTAAATACACCCAGGCGACGGGTGGTTTTTTTTCAACAATGTAAAATTGGTATTCGCTCATGATGGTCTCCTTGCAAGCCCGAAGGCTTGGCGATGAGTATCGGTTCATACTAAAAAGAACTAAAAACAATTAAATATCATCATTCAACAGGAAAATAAAGGATGAAAAATGTTCCTGTTCCGCGCTGGATTCCGGAGCTTGCGGTTGCGTCAAAAATCGAATATAAGCCCATCATGAAAGAAACCACCCGACAATTCATCAATACGCCCCTTGCCATCGGCAATCGCGAAATCCCCACCCGGCTCATTCTGGCACCCATGAGCGGACTGACCCATGTGGCGTTCCGGGAACTGGTGGACCGGTATGGCGGATGCGGCCTGCTTGCGACCGAAATGTGCAGCGCAAAGGCCCTGCCTGTTGAAAACCGCCATGTGTCCAATGTGTTCAAATGGCGGGATGCGGAATTGCCCCGATTGTGCTGTCAGATTTTCGGGTCTGACCCGGAAACCATGGTTCCGGCGGCCCGGCGGGTGGAAGCCGAGGGTTTTTTCGGCGTGGATCTCAATTTCGGGTGTTCCGTGGCCCCCATCTGCAAAAAAAATTGCGGGGCCGCCTTGCTCAAAACGCCGGACCTGGCCGTGTCCATTGTCCGGGAAATCCGGAGAGCGGTGTCCATTCCCGTAACGGTGAAATTCCGTACCGGATGGGAGGACCGGATCGGGCCTGCGGTAGACCTGGCCAGGCGGTTTGAGGACGCGGGCGCGGACGCCCTCACCTTTCATCCCAGGGTGGCCCCGGACCGGCGTTCCCGGCCCCCGAAACGGGAATATATCCATCATATAAAACAGGCGGTGTCCATTCCGGTATTCGGCAACGGCGAGGTCTTTACAATGGATGATTGTGAAAAAATGCTTGAGATCACCGGCTGCGACGGGATTTCTTTAGGCCGCATCGCTGTAGCGAAACCCTGGGTTTTCGCCCACTGGAGCGGTAAATTGGAGCCTGACCTGAATACCCACAGAGAAAGCCTTCTTCAGATGATGGATTTGCTCTCGGATCATTTTGCCCCCCCCACGGACATCCGGAAATTTAAAAAGCTGGCGCTTTACCCTGCCGCCCTGTTCCAGTTCGGCCATGCGTTTTTCAACCGGATGTTCCGGGCGGCCGACTTTGTGGAAATAGCCCATGAAATCAACATGTTCTTTAATGCATCGCCGGAACCTCTGGCCCGGCCCAACCTGAACCTGTTCCGGTGAGCCTGCGGAGTTTATGCTTTACATTTCCGGTTTCCTGTGGATATATTTTTGCAATAGCTTTGGGGTTTTAATTCCGGCAACCCCCAGATGGGATTTTCACTATATATGCACCAACGGAAAAATATCGATCAGGAACGTTCTTCCATCGGACAGGCAGCCGCGGTTTCAGTCCGGGAAGAGTTTGAACGGCGGGAAGCCTCATTTATCTCTCCCTGCGGCATGCTGTCCGCCAATTCCAGAGGCCGGGCGATTAAAGAAGAGCCCTGCCCCATTCGGACCGTGTATCAGCAGGACAGGGACCGGATTGTCTACTCAAACGCTTTCAGACGGTTAAAACACAAAACCCAGGTATTTTTATCGCCCCTGGGAGATCATTACCGCACGCGCCTGACCCATACCCTGGAAGTGGCGGAGGTGGCCCGCACCAT
Source organism: Desulfobacteraceae bacterium (assembly GCA_027353395.1). GTDB lineage: Bacteria > Desulfobacterota > Desulfobacteria > Desulfobacterales > Desulfosalsimonadaceae > SURF-3. The sequence goes on along the minus strand of DAIEHU010000001.1, from coordinate 6,415 downwards.
CAGCCGGGCCATGCGGTTAAATGAGGATCTGACCGAGGCCATCGCTCTGGGTCATGATCTGGGACATACGCCGTTTGGCCATAGCGGGGAAACAGCGCTCAAGGAAATTTTTTCTCCGGATTTTTCACATAATATCCAGAGCTTGCGAGTCGTGGACATTTTAGAACGAAATGGGAAGGGACTGAATCTGACCCATGAGGTCCGCGACGGCATCATCAAGCACTCCAAGGGGTTCGGTCCCATTCTGCCCACGGACGCCAAGGAGAAGGCCTGCACCCTTGAAGGCCGGGTCGTCCGCATCGCCGATCTGATCGCCTACCTCAACCATGATCTGGATGACGCCATCCGCAGCAAGGTGATCACCCGGGACCAGATTCCCAGATCCTGTTCCGGAATCTTGGGCGACACCCATTCCCAGCGCGCCACCACCATGATCCGGGACGTGGTTTTTTCCAGTATGGCGACAGAAAATTCAATGGATCTTCAATTGAGCGAACCGGTGTTTGCGGCCATGAGCGCTTTAAGAGAATTCCTTTATGAGCATGTGTACCGGTCGAAACGGGTCCATGATGAATTCATCAAAGCAAAAAAAATGATTTCTGAGATTTATACTTATTTTCTGAATCATCCTGAGGATTTGGGCAACCGCTTGAAGAGCATGGAAATCGATGTCCTTTACGCGCCGGGAACACCGGTTGAACGGATTATCTGCGATTTTATCGCCAGCGTCACGGACCGCTATATTTTAAACCTCTACCACGAACTATTTGTGCCCGCCTCTCTGGTCTGAAGGAGCCCGCTTTTTTGTTTCACTTCCCTGATTTATTTGAAAATTGCAAGGATGAGCTGACGGAAGCGCCGTCAATCTATGCGCAAATGGACGCGGCATACTCGCGGATCGCGGATGCGCATGGGTTTCACTGTTCCGGGTGTGATGAGAACTGCTGCCTGACTCGGTTTTTCCATCACACCCTGGTGGAATACTTGTACCTGATAAAAGGATTTTATAATCTTTCCACAATATTACAGGATCAAATCACCGTCCATGCGGCTCGCGTCAACGAAATGGTTGATCAGGCAGTTGTGGCGGAAAAGATTTCGCGGGTGATGTGCCCGCTGAATATGGATGGTCTGTGCGTCCTTTATAATTACCGGCCCATGATCTGCCGGCTTCACGGCGTCCCCCATCAATTCCGGCATCCTTCCGGCAGGATGATTTCAGGGCCGGGGTGCGCTGCGTTTGAATCTCAGCATGGGCCCGCGGCGGGCGGCATGGTATTGGACCGCACCCCATTTTACAAGGACATGGTGACGCTGGAAGGCCGGGTTCGTGAAAAGGCCGGCATCCGGGAAAAATTGAAGATGACGGTGGCGCAAATGATTGCGGCTGCTGGAAAAAACAGGAAAAATCGTCATGAAACGTGTCGAAACCGACAACCTGTCTGAAATCCGGGGCCAATTGATACCGGATGGAGACACCTTTGCATTCCGGTGCCATCCCGGAGCCGCTTGTTTCAACCAGTGCTGCCGCAACCTGAATTTTTTTTTAAACCCATATGATATCATTAGGTTAAAGCAGCATTTAAATATCCCGTCCGATACATTTATTGATCATTACACGGATATCGTCCTGCGGCCCGGCCATTATTTTCCGGATGTCCTGCTGCGCATGAATGATGACCCGGAAAAAACCTGTCCTTTTTTAACGGACAGCGGCTGCCGGGTATATGCTGACCGGCCCCATACCTGCCGGGCATTTCCCGTGGAGCATGGTCTCTATTTTGATGCGGGAAAAAATACCACGCAACTGGTGCATTTTTTCCGCCCCCCGGAGTTTTGCGAGGGCCGTCATGAAACTGCGGTCTGGACCTTAAAAACCTGGGAGGCGGACCAGGAGGCGGCGTTTTATAACCAGATGACCACAGCCTGGGCGAACGTGATGCGGCTGTTCCAGGCGGACCCGTTCGGAGGGGAAGGCCCGGAGGGAAAGAAAGGCCGGATGGCGTTTATGGCGGCTTACAATGGGGATGCGTTCAGGAATTTTGTGCTGAACAGCACATTTTTGCAGCGCTATAAAATCGAGGCGAACTTGCGCATACGCATCAAAACAGACGATGTGGCCGTGTTCAAACTGGGCATGGCCTGGATCAAAATGTTTTTGTTCGGGGTCAAAACACCGGAAATCAAACCCAAAAGGTAATTTTCTGGCGGCTCCTTTAAATCCATCTATCTGCAATTCTTGAATAAAGCAGTGTTTTGCGGTCTTCCGTGATCACCGTCAGTTCCCCGCTCAATTAGCGCGGGCGATTCATTTGTTTTTCTACGTCATCCATCGATCCGTTTCCGTGCGCGCTGTCAAATCCAAGGTATTTTTTTTAAACAAATTACCTTGACAAAAAAAATTATTGAAACTAATTTTATTGGAAAAAAGTTAAGGTGTTTGTACAATGGCGTATAAATACCTGACGTGATCACCAAAATGACAAAGACGTCTTTTCCGGAAACCATACCGGAAAGACGTCTTTTTTATTTTTTAGAGGCGGTTTGAAATGTCAGGTCTTATACGGAATTTTCAAACAATTTCTTATGGATACAATGATGTGTTCAAAATAATTCAACAATAAACTGAGGAGAAAACCAGCATGAGATTTCAAAAAAGCAATGATGTCTTGGGAACAACAAACCGTGGCAACGCCGCCGAATCCGGACTTTGCACCTTGTGCCGGTCCGATTGCATGGGCAAATGCGAAGCATGGATGTCCAGCATCGTGGGCCGCAAACTGCTCTATCCCAGAGATTTCGGCACTGTAACCGCTGGCGGCAACAACACCACCCATGTGGGGGTTTCCTATAATTCCTTAAGAATTCAGGGCTATGCATATGGCGTTCACGGGTTACCCCAGGGGTTGACCTCTGAAGCGGACGACTGCATTTTTCCCAACGTCAGCCTTGAAACCGAATTCGGAACGGAAGTCAAAACCAAATCCCGCATCCCGCTCATGACCGGCGCGCTGGGATCCACCTTTATCGCGGCCAAATACTGGGATTCATTCGCCATCGGCGGCGCATTGTGCGGCATTCCGGTGGTTATCGGCGAAAACGTGGTGGGTGTTGACCGGGAATCCAAAATCGGCGCGGGCAAAACCAAAAAAGGCAAAATCAAAAGCGCGCCGGAACTCGAACGCCGCATCGACGGCTATTTGCGCTATTTTGATGGCTACGGCGCCATCATCGTTCAGCTCAATGTGGAAGACACGCGAAACGGGGTTGCGGAATTCGTGGTGGACAAATACGGCGACAAATGCATCATCGAACTCAAATGGGGCCAGGGCGCAAAAGGTATCGGCGGCGAAATTCAGGTGACCAGCCTGGATTACGCGCAGTTTTTGAAAAACCGGGGCTATGTGGTGGATCCGAACCCCGAACTGCCGGAAGTGCAGGAAGCCTTCAAGCAAGGCGCCATCCGGTCTTTCGCCCGTCACAGCCGTCTGGGCAACACCAATCTGTCAACGGTCGCCCAGGTGCGGGAAGACTTCATGAACAGCGTGGATTACCTGCGCAAAATCGGGTTCAAACGCATCACCCTGAAAACCGGATGCTACGGCATGGAAGAACTGGCCATGGCCATTAAATTCGCCACGGACGCGAAAATGGACCTGCTCACCATCGACGGCGCCGGCGGCGGAACAGGCATGAGCCCCTGGAACATGATGCAGAGCTGGGGCGTTCCTTCCATCACGCTGCACTCCAAAGCCCATGAATACGCCAGCATTCTGGCGGCCAAGGGCGAAAGAGTCGTGGATATGTCATTTGCCGGCGGCATTGCGCTGGAAGACAATATTTTCAAAGCCATCGCCCTGGGCGCGCCCTATACCAAACTGGTGTGCATGGGCCGGGCCATCATGATTCCGGGCTTCCTGGGCTCCAACATTGAAGGCGCCCTGCATCCGGAAAGACGCGAAAAGGTTTGCGGCAACTGGGACAGCCTGCCCAAAACCGTCAGCGAATTCGGCAACAGCGCGGAAGAGATTTTCGCATCTTATTTTGACGTGCAGAAGAAAGTCGGCAAAAAGGAAATGAAAAACATTCCCTATGGCGCCATTGCTTTCTGCACCATGGCGGACAAGCTGACCTGCGGCCTTCAGCAGCTTATGGCCGGTGCCAGAAAGTTCAATCTTTCCCAAATTTCCCGCACCGATCTGTTCGCCGGAAACCGCGAAACCGCTCGGGAAACCGGCATTGTTCATATGGCGGACGCCAATGACGAAAGCGCGAAAAAAATACTGAACGGGTAATCATTTCGTTCCCGGCGACTGCGTCGCCGCGATTCGGTTCTACGGATAATTTTTTACAGACAACAAAAGGCCGCCTTTTTATAAAAGAGGCGGCCTTTTGTTGTCTGCGCCGGGAAACGGTATTTCCCGGCCGATTTTAAAGACAGTCCGTCAGGACTGTTTGTCTGAAACCACTCTTTTTAACAGTCCCGCTCACCGCCTGACACCATCGTCAAAGTTAGCCTGAATTACTTTGCCAGATTTTGGTTAAGTCAAACTAACTATTTGATTTTTTAATGAATTTCTTGACAAGTAAAACAAGAACAATTATAAATAACTCCCTTAATTAAAGCAAATCCGAACACAACGGCGTGTTGGGATAATTTCAGGTACGGACAAAAACGTCTTATTCCGGTGTTATACGGACAGGCGTTTTTTTTGTGGCGGCATCATGCGGATCGATTGCATGAGGGTTTTATCGCAATTTGTGTGGAGCAGACAACAAATGGATAGAATACGGCAACTTTTGGCATCCAGACAGCGGCTTGTGGCGGGGCTTCCCTATCCTGACATCACCAAAGCATCGGAAGAAGGCGGCTGCGGCGTGGTGGGCTTCTGCTGCACGAAACCGGTTCCCGGCCGCCACATATACGAGCCGTCCCGCCTGATGCACAACCGCGGCAACGGCAAGGGCGGCGGCATCGCGGCGGTGGGGCTGGTTCCCGGACAATTGGGAGTCGACAGGCAAACCCTGGATGAATGCTACATGATCCATGTGGCGTATCTGGATCCCGCTGTCCGCGGAGAGCTTGAAGAAAAATACATTTCCCCTTTTTTCGATATCGCATCAACAGCCAGACTTGATACAGTGGATGACTGGACCACGGTGCCGGGTCATGAAGTGAAGCCCCCGGATGTGTGGCGCTATTTTGTCCGCGTCAAACCCGAGGCGCTGGCCGTCTTTATTCAGGAAAATCAGTTCCAAAATCTGGATTTGCGCGAAGCGGAAGACGAATTTATCAATCAAAACAGTTTCAAGCTGAATCAGGAATATTACGCATCCCTGAAGGATCAGAAAGCCTTTGTCCTGTCCCACGGCAGAAACATCATGATTTTGAAAGTCGTGGGATATGCGGAGGCGATTGTCAAATATTATAAAATTGAAGAACTCGCCGCTCACGCCTGGATCGCCCACCAGCGGTTTCCCACCAAAGGCCGGGTATGGCATCCCGGCGGCGCGCATCCGTTTGCCGGAATCAACATGGCGCTGGTCCATAACGGCGATTTCGCCAACTACCATTCCGTCACCGAACACCTTCTCCAGCGCCATATCTATCCGCAGTTTATCACGGACACCGAAGTGTCGGCCCTGATGTTCGACCTGCTCAACCGGACCTATCATTATCCCCTGGAATATATCATCGAGGCCCTGGCGCCCACCACGGAGCTGGATTTTGATCATCTTTCCAAAGAAAAACAGGGGATCTACCGGGCCATCCAGGCCACCCACATCCACGGCTCGCCGGACGGCCCCTGGTTTTTCATCATCGCCCGCAATATTGTGGAGCAGAATACGTTTCAGCTTCTCGGCATCACGGACACCTCCATGCTGCGGCCCCAAGTATTTGCGTTTTTCGATGGCGATGTCCAGGTGGGGCTGATCGCATCGGAAAAACAGGCCATTGACGCGACCCTGGAAAGCCTAGCCCAGGAAGACCCCCGCATCTGCCCGGTGGCGGACCGGTACTGGAACGCCAGGGGCGGCAGTCACACCGACGGCGGCGCGTTTATTTTCAACCTCACGCCGGATGCTGCGGGGCGATTCGAAATGACCTGTACGGATAAATTCGGGAAACCGGTGGAACTGCCAATGACCCCGGAAGCCTGTGATTTCACCAAAACCATTGCGCCGGACCTGGAGCCGGATATAGCGGCGGATTTAAAGCGCGGTTTTGATGCCGGCGGCGGAGGGAACGTATTTGATTTCGTCCGGGAGCATGTTCCGGGCTGGGGATTTGACGAAATTCAGGCCGGATGCCGCGCCATTACCGCGCACGCCAAAGATGCGAAAAACACCGAGGCCGCCATTGACGCCCTGACTTTCCTGAATGACCTGCGATATCCCACCGGCGGCAAAAAAC
>DAIEHU010000019.1 GCA_027353395.1 Desulfobacteraceae bacterium | reverse complement strand
AAATCCCTATTTGCTAAAGCCGCTGCCTTCTTTATTAATGCTATTTCATAAATTAGCTTTAAGTTCACCAGTTTATTATCTAAAGGAAAGTTTTCTAATGCTCTCGCAGTGTTTATTCCATAATATATTGTATTTTTAATATTTTTTTCACCTAACATATCTCTTTCGATTCTATAATCCATTTTTCCGCTCCTTTTTTATATATGGTTACCTCATTTGAAAAAGAAATCTTAACAATCAGAACCCATATTTTGCGATCATTTGCCGTAATGCACACGTAAAGGGCCAGCGATGGAATTGAAAAGTAGGTCTCCGTCTTTCAGATATTGCAAAATGGCATACGCGCCGTTTCCGAAGTTTTGATCGCCGAAGATCGTCCGATGGACAATTTTGCCTGTATTCCAATCAAGCCCGGTGACCTCCCAGCCGTTTGACGTATAACCGTTTATAAGGGCCATATCGCCGGATTTACTATAGACCGGAATCATGCTGGTGGATGAAACATCGGATCGCGTCCATACCGAATACCATTCATCTGCCGCCGGATCCCATTCAAAGCGTTCAACACCATAAGAGGAGTCATATGCCGGACCCATGAGTGAAACCTGAAGAATCTTGTTTTTATTTACAATATCACTATTGACGGTTTGCGGAATATTATTCACGACAAATGCCCCATATCCATGCACAACTACGGACTGCTCAGACTGTATCCATTCGGGAAGAGGGGAAAAACCGCAAGTTACCTGAATCTGACCCGCGATGCGCCGTGATGCCGTGCCCGGTTTCTGGACAAATCCATTGGGGATGGTGTCGCGCCAGAATGCCACCAGTTTCATCTGCTTGGTGCCATCGGTTATGACCACAAGCTTGTCAGAATTGCCGCCGAAGCCCATGAGCGTCGGCGTGGAACCTGTGCCGTTGTCGAATTTGATGATGGGAGGCAATTCCGTTGCAGTGTCATACGGGCACGACCACGCGCCAGCGCTTTCATTATCGGAAAGAGTGGCGCCCGTCCAGACGAGTTTGCGCATCAGTTTGTTGCTTGCCACATATATGCCGTTGTTTTCATCTACTGAAAGCGAATTGCTGACATACTCATCATCACCAAACCGGTAAAAAGATGCGGAATCAACGTTGAGATCTCGATTGATAACTGCCACGCCATTGGTGAAACCAACAATCACATATCCATCATAGGTCATGGAAACACTGCTAATTCTTGTGCCGGACGGTGGGGCAGGATCGCCGCCCTGAACTTTCACAATGATATCCTTTAGTACATGGCGGATCTTTATGCCGGCGTATGGCAGGTCCGGATTGATTAATTCAAATGCGTAGAGGTTTTTGCCGAAATTGGCATAGAGCACGTTATCCTTATCGACTACCGAATAAGTGCCATTCCCGAAGCGGGCGGCGTAATTTTCACCGAAAAGACTTTTCAGGTAATTATCCATCGAAGCCGCGTCCATTCGCGCTGCGGATGACTCTCCGAAAGCGCGAAGGCTATCATCCGGAATTGCTGACAAAACGTTATCTGATGCATCGGCGAGCGCCTGGAAGCTTGTCAGCGTGGTCCACTGCCCGTCGCCACTATATATGTAGCTGACGCGATCGGTGCCGACTCCCCACATATAGTCTTTTCCCGTGGAGGCAAGCGTTATGATGTTGATCGGCCCGCCGTAGGAAACGGGCTGCTTTTCCGGATCGACGTTGAACACCCCGGCGGGCGGCCCATAGGGGGTCGAATCGCTCTGGGATGAGTCAAAATGAGTGATGGCATATAAATCGGATGACAAATAAGGATTGGGGGCCGCCCTGTTCACATTTTGATCGCCGTCGTCCGAATCGCAGGCGGCCAGCGACATCAGCATGACGACGAAAACGGACAGCCAGCGCAAGCATAAGAATTTTCGTTTACAGTCTGGAATTAAATCCATAAATACCCTCCCCTGTGATAAATGATTGTAAAGAGATAGGCAGTCAGGTTGCGGTCGGATAGTCACTACCTGGCTGCTTTAATGGTCCGGAAAAGAATCCTCGCTAAGAAACGCGCAATTCGCCATTTTATAGTGAAGCAGGGGGATGGAATCATTGACGGTCATGGTAATGCCACTTCCTTCTTTGGCGCGTGGTAAACGGGGGGCGCGTTCTTCTTTCTCATATTGTGCATGGCTGTCCGAATCAGCCGTAGCCGCTACCACTCCGACTTTTCGGCAGTGCAGATGATATAATATTTTAATTTAATTTAACAGGCTTTTTTGCCCATAACAATGGAATCATTTATGACGATTGTACAGCAAAAAAAAACGCAAATATACAGCGTTTGGGGTATACTTATCTGGCTATGGGCGGCGGCTGGACACCCGGCAGCATTTGAGAAAGGGAACATTTTTTATCGTTGCTATGGCATTTTATTCAATATTTTCCGGCTGATTTCTTCGATCTCCGGCAGCATTCGGGTCAGCGGCTTTCCCTCCAGGCTATTCATGAACAGGGCGTGATCCTTGGGAATGGCGCCGATCACTTTCGCCGCTTCCAGTTGCTGTTTCATGAAGCCTTCGATTTCCGGCTCCACCTTGTTTAAGACAAAACAGATGGCCTTGCCGCCGGCCTCCGCCATCCGCGCCATTTTTCGCGCAAGGAGGAAGGATTCGGCGGTGGGGTCAACGATGCCCACCACCAGATCGCATTCGCCCGCGACGCCCCTGCCGAAATGCTCCACCCCGGCTTCGGCATCCACCAGGATGACTTCATTCTCACTGGTTTCGATGCTTGCCAGAAATCTTTTGGACAATACGCCCATGGGGCAGGCGCATCCTTCGCCCATATGATGGATTTTTCCAATCACCAGGATTTCCAGCCCGTCTTCGGATACGGCGATGCAATTTCCGGGCAGATCATCTATTTTTTGCGTTCCTGAAAAGAGACCTGCCGGGTTATCGGCCATCACGGCCTGATTCAACAGTGCCTTGAACCCCTTTTTGCCTCCCAGATAATCCAGCAGATGGACCGGTTTTTCAACGCCCGCCAGATTTTCCAGCCCGATGTTGGACTCGTCGCCGTCCACCAGCAGCACCCGGTATCCCAGTTTTTTCATGGACCGGGCCAGCAGCACGGACACCGTACTCTTGCCGCTCCCGCCCTTTCCGGAAATTTCTATTTTCATCACGACTCTCCTTATTCTATAATTCCAAATGCGATGGGAACGTTGATCTGGGCAGATCCCTTAAAATACGCTTCAGGCAAAGGGGGAAACGGGGCCGCGCTGGCGACCGCATCCAGAGCTGAGGCATCCAGGGCTGAAAATCCGGAACTGCCGGCCACCTTCAGACCCGAAACGCCGCCGTCTGTATTGATTGCGAATGCCACAATCACCTGCCCTTCCATATGCTGCTGGCGGCATATTTCCGGATATTTTTTATGTCTTTCAATTTTAAGGCGCACGGCATTGAAATAGTCCATCCGGGGATCCGCTCCGCCGCGGATCGATTCGGCCCGTGAGGACGCAACAGCCCTGCCGGGATTTGAAGCCTCGGGCGCGTTCGAGGCGGCGGCGCCTTGCGCCGTCGCCGCCGGTTCCGCCAGGGCTTTGTCTGCTATCAGCGCTTCCGCCGCAGGCGTTTCAACCGGCTTGATATAGCCGGATTCTTCCGGCACCGGCGCAATGGACGGAACGGTCTGATCCGGCGCAATGCCAGGGGTCGGTTTACGGGCCGCTCGAACCATCTGGCGCGCCGGGGGCCTGGGAATCGCCCGCGCAGGGGGTTGTATGTCTTTGCGGATACTTATTGGAATATACGATGATTTTGTAAAATCCGCCATCCCCGGCATCCGGAGAAAAACACCCGCATGAATCCCAACAGAAACCACCACCAAAACGACTAACAGCCAGTTTATATTATATTTTTTAATATTTTCAATTATCAAGCACAGCCTCAAAACAAATTTTTGGACTCTCGTTTCCAAGTCCGTCTCTTGTCAATTCCGTTTTTCCGTTGCGAGAAACAACGACTGAGCCCCCGCCGCCTGAGCAATATCCATCACCTGAACCGCACGTTCCAGGGCAATGGACTTGTCAGCCTTAACCACCACAAGCTGTTTGGGATTCGCCTGAATCCGGGCTTTCAAACGGTCGAACAGGTTATTAAAATCAACGGCCTGATCCCCCATATACACCAGCCCGGCCTTGTCAATATATACCGTAATTTCCTGCCGGGTCTGGGGTGTGGATGCATCGGCGTCCGGAAGATTCACATCAATACCCTGCTCTGTAATAAAATTGGTGGTCAGCAAAAAATATATCAGCAGCAGAAAAACAATATCGATAAGCGAAGCCAGGGGCATCTGAATGGCATAGTGCGCCCGTTTTCTTTTACGCGGCAGCATGTTTTCCCCGCCCTCCTATGACCGATGGTGATCCAGTTCCGTAATAAACTTCACGGCCCCGTCATTTAAACGCGTTTCATACTTATCCACCCTGGCCAAAAGGTAACTGTGCGCCAACACGATCGGCAAGGCGACTATCAGGCCAAACGCCGTGGTGAGCATGGCCTCCCATATGCCGCCGGCCAGAACCGCCGCGTTGACTTTGCCGCCCATCTGCTGAATCACCATAAACGCCTTGATCATTCCCGTCACAGTTCCCAGAAGTCCCAGCAGGGGGGCGAGATTGCCAATGGTCGCGAGCGCCTGAAGATAGGATGACATATTGCGTATCTCCGCTTCCGTGGCATGCATGATCACCGTTTCGAGGGTTTCCCGGTCCCGGTCCTTAAACCGGATGGCCTGGGCCAGCACCCGCCCCATGGACGAATTGCTGTTGACCGCTTTTTCCTCGGCGGCGCCGATATCACCGGTCCTGAGCAGGCGGATCACTTTTTCCGCCAGCCCCGCCCCGCGGGTGCGCATCCGGGAAAATCGGATCAGCCTTTCCAGAAAAATCGCCAGGGCCAGTATGGAACACATCAGGATGGGCCACATCACCACCCCGCCTTTTACAAAAAATTCAAGCATGTTGTTATCCTCCGCCTACTCTTCGTTTTCAGAATCATCCCGCTTTTTGACAGAGCCCGGACCGGAACCCGCGGCCGGCGTCTTAAACTCTTTGGTCACATCCGGAATGCCGTCCGCATTCAAATCCCTTGACTGCCGGATGATGGCCTCCGACGCATCATATTCTTCCCACAAATCCGGACGCCCGTCCCGGTTGATATCCTCCCGGACCGATGACAGCCGTCCGTTATTATAAAAATACCAGATATCCGTCCGCCCGTCGCCATCCTTGTCTTTTTCGCCGCGAACCGGATTTCCCGCTTCATCATAAAACCAGACCATATTTAAAGCAGCCGCGCCATCCACGGATTCCTCGCTTTTGATGAGGCGTCCGTGGTCATCAAAGTATTCCCGGCAGTCAACACGCCCATCCTGATTCATATCGGAATCTCTTTGCATCAACCCACCTTCGGTATAAAATGATATGGATTCCGGTATCTTATTTTCATTCGCATCTGTTTCAACCACCGCTGTCCAGGGCTTGCGGTCGAACCACTGGGTGGTTTCAAAATATCCGTTATAGTCCTCGTCCTTGATAAGCCGCTGTTTCTCGCCTTTCACATAAAATATTTTCAAATCCACCTGTTTATCATGATTTCTGTCTTTTTCAAACAATTCCAGGCAATCATGTTTAAACGTCTGCCATTCATCGGCATAACCGTCGGCGTTGGTGTCAACGGTGATTTTCGCCACCTCTCCCGCCCCGTCAAAAAATGTGGTGCGTTCCATCTTTCCGTCAAAATTCAGATCCTGTTTAATCCGCGTCCTTTTCCCGTTTTCATAAAAGGTTTCCATGTCAAAGACGCCGTCAAAATTGACGTCCTGACGTTCTGTTATCCGGGGGCCCGCCCCATATTCAATGATGACATCAGATGCCCCGTCGCTGTTGGTGTCCTTTTCCGCCCGGGTGAGAATCTTGTTTGTGTAATACTGAACCGCCGCGGGACGGGCCTGCCCTTTATTATACAATTCAAGCCGCAGGATATTTCCCTGATCGTCCGTATAAACAATCTGATCCGTCACGCCGTCATGGTTGACATCCCGCTTCACCGATTTTTCGGCGGCGACAGCCATATCGCACCGCAATAACGCATAAAAAATTGATATACATATAAAAAAAATAAAACCGGCCTTTGAATCCACTTGTTTTTAATTCCCTGATTTCCTTTAATCGTTTTTATTTGCCAGACTTCATGGATTTGAACGTTTGCCTTGAGTATAACCGGAAAAGAGGATAATATTCCATAATTTGCTGATTTTAAACTTTGAAATAGCTCCGGAAAGGAGACACTGCGTGAAAGAATCAACCTGGCTGATGGCGAAAAAGCATGGCTGGCGGGTGGACCGGTTTATTCACAATTACCTCTATTTTCTCTTCTATTACCCCTATGTCTGGGTCATGCACAAGATGGTGCTGTCGCTGAAATATCTGACCTGGTGCAAACCCCTGGTGCCCATTGGCAAGATGGTGTTCAACCGGTATCACGCAAAAGTCCTTTCCCGCGATGACACCTGTAAGATATTCGTTTTAAAAGAAGATGTCCGCGTTGATCTGGATGGCAACAAACGTATCATCCCATACAAATACGCCACCCGCATCCTTTTCCAGGAACCGGATTTTATCGTGGTCATGGATTGCCCCTGCAAAAAATCAACCGGCGCGGACCCTGCGGATATCAATTCCTGCATCGCCGTGGGCCGTGGTGTGGCATCTTTCTGGCTGGAGCATTGCAAAAAATACAATCCCCGGAAGATCAATCAGGCCGAAGCACTAAGGATCATTGACCGGTTGCGTAAAAAACAGCACATCACCCAGGCTTTTCTAAAGGTCGCCACAGGCGGAAGCACCGGCGTAATCTGCAACTGCCACCCAGACACATGTGTCAGCCTTCAGGCAACCCGGCTTGCCGGAAATATTGATAAATCCCTGTCCATGACGGCCGGGTCCGGGTATTCCGTCCGGCACGACGATGCCAGATGCACCCGCTGCGGCGTCTGCGCCGCCATCTGCCAGTTCGGAGCCATTCGCTTTGACCATGAAAAAAGGTGTTATGACAGGGAAAGATGTCTAGGATGCGGATTGTGCGTGGAAAACTGCGGCCAGGAGGCCATGTCCCTGTATGTCGATCAGGATAAGCTGCTGCCGCTCGACCTTGACGCGATTCAGATGGAAAAAGATCAGAGAATATATCGCAGCGAGAAGGATAAAATCGCATAAAACGAGACGATGTAAATCAGAAAAAAAATCAAGGGGATCATTAAAGAAAGCATTCGAGGCTTGGCGGAACCGATCACGCCATCCATTCTCAATGCGCCCTGATTTGGATAAAAAAGTGTTTCCTTTCCGTCAGCGCTTTCGACTCTGCCGATTTCAGGATTGAAATAATGGGCCTCATCCGAAAGAAAAGACATCCCGGCGCAATTTAACGCGCGTTCAAGATTCCTTGCGTGAAAGTATTTTAATTTCAGTTTCAACTGGAGGCGGATGGAAGAAGCCGTCCAATATGTATTGATAATGATGCCAATGGTAAATGAAAACAAGACGAATAATATTTCATACGAATGGACCAGATGGATGGGCCTTGTGAAAACGGTTGCAATGAAAAAAATGGATGGGAAAAATACGAATAGATTTAAAAAAATATACGCTATCTCCGACCATTGCAGGCGCGCCTGAATCTGTTCGATGGTTGATAATAATCCGAGATACGCCCTTCGCGTTTCGGTGTCCGTTGCGTCAACTGATTGAGCCATAACAACCCCCTTATAATCGCGATTATGCGGTCATGAAGAACAAATAATCCAGTTCGACCATTAGCAGAATCAAGGCTTCGAGTCAATCCCATATCATGTCCAAAAATCACCGCGCAGGTTTGCCGGATCCGCTCAGTTATGGACCGGAATCCTCACGACCACCCAGGTTCCTTTTCCCGGAATGCCGGAAATTTCAAATTTGCCGCCCAGCCCCTGGGCCCGTTCTTTCATTCCCGTAATGCCGAAAGCGTCCTTTCGGATCTCCTGCCCGGCGACCCCGATGCCGTTGTCCATCACAACAAGTTCAATGCAGCCGTCCATTTTTTTCAGGGTCACGGACATTTCGGTGGCTTTGGCATGACGGATCACGTTGGTGGACGCCTCCTGAAAAATCCTGAAAACCGCCGTTGAAATTGCATCGTCTAAATCCATATCATCTGGATCAACATGGACCGGACATTTGATGCCTGTCCGTTTCTGGTATTCACCGGCCTGCCATTTAACCGCTTCGGCAAGCCCCAGATCGCAGAGCAACGCCGGCCGCAATGCGGCGATGATTCTTCGCACCGACTGGATCGCCCCAACCGCAAGGGATGCGGCGGCATCAACCCTTGCCTTCAAGTCTTTTTGATCTTTGGGAAGCTTCTTCGCAAGCCAGGCCATCTCCATATGAATCACTGTCAATACCTGCCCTATCTCATCATGAATCCCCCGCGCGATGCGCATCCGTTCCTGCTCCCGCGCCACCTGCAAATGTTTTGACAGTTCCCGCGACTTCGCATAAGCGGCTTTTAATTCATCTTCAGCCCGTTTTTGTTCTGTAATGTCGCGGATGAAAAGAGCGGCGCGGATCGTTAATCCAGCCGGGTCTAAATCGGATACACCTTGCTGTCGTAAACCCGGCCATTGCGTTCTTCGATTGCGGCAACTGGTTGGCTGGTTGTAAAAACCTGTTCGAGAAGCGCTTTTCTGTGTCCCGAAACTTCAGGGGGAAAATATTCCCAGATGCATTTTCCAATGATCTCTTGCCTATTCCTGTCTATCAGTCTGGAATATGCATCATTCATGTCCAGGATTATCCCCTCCCGGTTGAATAACGCAACCGCCTCGGTTGTCGCCTCCAGCAGGGCTCTCGCCTTTTCTTCGCTTTCCCGCAATGCTTGTTCCGCCATTCTAAGCCCGGTAACATTATGGCTGAATACAGCCAGGCGGCTGACCTTACCACCATCATCAAACACCGGATAAAGCGCATGCTTGAAATGATTCCCGCTCCGGTTATCTTCAAAATGGACTTCCCTGCCGGTTCGGAACACTTCTTCAATCTTTGCCCTCCGGGAGTTCGCTACTTCTTGGGGCAGAAAGTCATACGCGACCTTTCCCTTCATGCCATCCGCCTTTGAGCCAAGCCGATGGGCGGCGGTCTCGTTCATTGCCAGCAAAACGCCCTGGGGATCCAACAAGAAAACGGATTCCGTGATTGCGTTAAACATGGACGCCAGGTTTTTTTCGCTCTCCCGCAATGCCTGTTCCGCGAAAACCTTATCCGCAATATCTTCAATCATCACGATGGCGCCGGATACAACGCCGTCTTTGGAATAAATCGGCACATTATAGGAATCGATATGGAGTTTTTTGCCGGCGGCTGATGTGTATTCTCCCGCAAAACCGCTTGGGATTCCGGATAACGCAGTTTTGACACAACGCAAAAGCCGCTCATCGGTCATAGCATCAAAGATATTCAATCCGATAACCTGTTCCTCGGATGAGCCAAACAGCGACAATGCCTGATGGTTACATGCCTTGACAATGCCCTTGTCGTCATAATGATAAATCGCCAACGGCACTGAATTGAAAATCAGGCGGTACATCTCCCCTTTTTCCGCCAGCGCTTTTTCAGCCCGCTTGCGGCTGGTGATATCACACAGCACGATGCGGTAAACCGGCGCGCCGTATGGCTCACGCATGGCGATGGCATCAAGATTCACCCATAATGCCATATTGTCCCGGCAAAGCAGCCGCAGCTCGCAGGTCTGAGGCTCACCGGTTTCAAAAAATCGTGTGTGATGAAGCGAAAAAATGTCCCGGTCTTCCGGGAAAACAAATCGCGTCAGGGGCTGGTTGATGAGCTCGCCGCGCGCCACCCCTGTCCATTTGGCAAAAGACAGGCTCGCCCCCAGAATCAGCCCATCGCTATTCAATGTGCAAACACCCATCGGGGCCAGACCGCAAAAATCCGGATATCGGCCATTCGCGGCTTTCGGCTCCGCCTGAGCCCGGCGCAGCGCCTCGTTTTGCATTAAAAGCGCGCTCCGGCACTCCTGCAATTCATGAATCATCCGGCGCATGGCATCGGGTGAAAGGTCTTCCGGGATTTCCTGGACACGGCCGGATTTGACCCCATCGATTGTTTCGGGATATTTATCGTGGATGTTCATGGGCTGTCGCCTCTGTGGGTGCATGGATACGGATAACTTGCGGCAACGATTTCTGATATATTCATTTATCAGTCCGCATGGCGAAAAAATCAATAAAATTAGGTATGGCGTTATCCGGATTTATCATCTAAAAGAGTATCTTATTTTATTTTGAAACTTGGCACATGAATAAGGATACCATATTGATCTCCCCCCCGAAAAATCCACCGCCCCCGGATGGGACGCGGGGAAAAAACAGCGCGTCGCAACCCGCGCCGGATGATGTCACGCTGATATACCCGTATTTTCATACCCATGCGCCCAACGCCATGCTTTTTCATCCCCTTGGCATCGCCCAATTGGCAGCCATTTTGCGCGGCCTGAGGTTGCACACCCAGGTCATTGACTGCACGTTTGAAAACCGCGATGACGTCATTTTAAAAATCGTCCATGCCCGCCCCCGGATCGTGGGCATTTATGCGATGCTTTCCATGTCGGAAAATGCGTTTGTGCTGGCCCGTGATATCCGGAAACTTCTCCCTGAAACCCTGCTGGTGTGCGGCGGTCCGCTCCCCACACTGAAACCCGGCCATTTCGCCGCCGGTTTTGATGCGGTGTTTCGCGGCGAAGCGGACGTCTCCTTTCCCCGCTTTTGCCTGGATTATATCAAGTCCGGCAGCAGCCCGGCCCGGCTTTCCCGCCTGGTGAACAACCCGGAAAAATACCCAGGGCTCTATTTGAACCATACCCAGGATGGGACATTGATCCAAAGCGCGCCCGCCGCATCGGATGATAAAAGCATTGACCGCCTCCCCATCCCGGATCGCAGCGACTATGACCATGCAAAATATCAAAAATTCTGGAGTGACCGGGAAGAATATTCACTGGCCGGCATCATGACGAGCTATGGCTGTCCTTTTGACTGCGATTTTTGCTCAAAACCGATTTTTGGAAACCGCCTCCGGATTCGCGGCATGGACAGATTATTTGAGGAAATCCGGGATATTAAAGATCACGGCTACACCGGGCTCTGGATAGCCGATGACTGCTTCAGCCTCGACCCTGCGCATGTACGCAGGTTTTGCCAGCGGTTGATTTCAGAAAAACTGGACATGAAATGGCATTGCTTGTCCAGGGTGGACCGGGTTACCAGGTCCGATATCGCCCTGTGGGAGGCGGCTGGATGCCGGAAAGTGTTTTTCGGCCTGGAATCCGGCAGCAATGAAATCCTCAAGCTGATGAATAAAAAGACCTCAACGGATGAGGCGGAAAAAACCATCAAACGGTTTGCCGGGAGCCATATCCGGACCGCCGGGTTTTTCATAGTGGGATATCCAGGAGAAACGGATGCCACCATCGAAACCACATTTAAATGGGCGCTTTCCCTGCCGCTTGATGAAATTTCCTTTACCATTCCCTACCCGCTGCCGGGAACGCGCTTATATGAACGGGTCATGCAAGTGGATGAAAACCTTGACTGGCAATATGAGAATGAAAACCGGATGGTCTTTCAGTCGGATTTTAACGAAAACGACCTGAAAAAACGGATTGACGCTGTTTATCTATCATTCAACACCCGGCGCGGCGCAAACAAGACGCCGGTAAGTGATCCGGGAAAACCGGAAGCCAAGATATAATTCCAATCCCAAATCAAAAATGATATCAAGGCGGTGAGGAATGAGGCGACGGAGGCGTACAGTTAGTACGTTGAGGAGCCGAAGACGAGAAAACAAAGATAGCGCTATGATTTGGGATTGGAATAATTTTCGTTTTGCATTCAAACTGATACGACAGTGAGGTTTCCTTGATTCCACCCTCGGAGAATCTGCTTCTCATACAATCTTCTTCATCCGGTGAAGGAAAAACCAAAGGGATGGCCAAAGGCCTTGTCCTTTGCTGCCAGAATGCTGAATGGGCTGGAGAATCCGCCGGATTTGGGCTGCCGGTGCTGAAAACAGGCAGCCAAACCATATTCCCGTCTCTTTTTTCCACAAAATGGCATTCGCCCGGAACCGTGGAAACGGTTTATCACTTAAATCTGATCAACACCTGGCGGATCTTGGGCGTTGCAGCCCCGTCTCTTTTTTCAGGCTTCATGGAAAAACTGGTCGGTTTTTATATGGGTTTACCCGGATTTCAGCAGTCCGGTTTAAAAATACGGAATGCCATTTTCAGGTTTTTTCAGATTCGCAGCACGATGACGCCAGGCAAAGGTTTTGGCCATTGCCGGGTTCTTTATCAGGCGGATAATAATCGTTTGAAAATAAGCGTTAATGGGGAGGGTATGAGAGATGCCTTGGGGCATCAGGGGCGACTGATTCTTTTAAACGAGGTTCCCGGAACCGGATTTACCCGGATGAAAACCGGCCAACATATCCGGGACGGCCAAAATTTTCTTCCCTGGCAGACGTGCGCCATCGAAACGGCCATTGAAAATCCCGGCCTTGATATGGGATTTTTTTTATCACTTCCCGGAAAGTCCGGTTCATCCGGCCTTCAAATCGGCGCGGGCCGGGAAGTCGGCAGGGATCTGAACTGGGCCGGATTGTCCCTTGCCACGGATCAGACCGTGTTTACCTATCTGGTTCATTTTTATCGCGGAGATAATCATCCGCCCGTTTCCATAAATCTGGGCGGATGCGATTCATGGCCAGACCCATTATGAATTCCCTTTGGCGCCGCCATCTCCTGGGCAGGGATTTCCCATGCGCTGTTTTATTCTGAAATCCACTTCGATGTCGGTATAATCAAAGGCGACGATATTGCCGTCTCTGAACCAGACCACATGAAGATCCTTGCCGACCGGATGGCCGTCCCTGTTTTTCGAATCATACACGATAAAACATTCCCATACTTCATCCCCTGGCACAAGCGGGATGGAATCGTAATAGGTATCGGCCTTGACTTTCTGCGGCGGTTTAATCACCTTGAAATCCTTGAGGCTGGACGGGTCTTCCAATTTAAATTTCAAATAACAGATGATCATGTTTTCAAAATTTTCCGGATAAGGCCCGCATCCGGTTTTAAAGGAGTCCTTCGGCGGGGTTGCGCACCCGGACATAATCAATAACATAAGCATAAGAATGACAGGCAATAACCGTTTCATGTGCTTTCCCTCCAAGTCCGCATGAGAGCGGGCGCTATTGTGACAAATTGAATCCATCAACAAAACCGGATGCCGCCATCATCAGAGTCCCGGTTTGAACATGAATGAAATCTTCTTGGATTCATCGGACGCCAGCCAGACATTTAAATTAAGGATTCTGTTTTCATCCGGAAACACCTTGTTGAAATCGACGACGCCATTTGCATCCGTGCTGGCCAGCCGAAGGTATGTTTTCGGCTTGTCATTGCCCACAATGGCGGGCCGCACAAATATCACGATATCTTCATTCGCGGCAGGCCTCGTTTCTCCGCAAACCACGGTCTCGCTGGATTCGAATTCCGCCAGGGGCACGGTAATCTTGCTGTCCTCAATTTCCGCCCGGACCATTGTCATGTCATAAAATCCAAACCCGAAAAGCAGCATCTCCGCCAGAATGAACGTGAATCCCATCGGCTCCTTTCTGGCGACTCTGACTTTCTCAATCATTTTCGCGCACAAGGGCGTTTTATAAAGGAAACCGACATTCCCCCGGATGGACCCAGAATATTTATAGTCGACGATCTCGCCCACGGACGTTTTGCCGTTTTCCAGGGTTGACTTCAGCGGCCCGCTTTCCGTCAAAAGACTGGCGCATCCCGAAATGCTGAAGGCCAGCACTATCGCCAATAATGATTTCAGTTTCTTCAAATTACAGTTCATCGCCTTGCCCCTCCATTGTGAGGATGGTTCCTGATTTACGCGTTGCGTGCTGGTTGACCGGGATCGCGGCGTTTCGCCGGCGGAAAAAGAATGCATGTTCACCAAATTAGCGCAATGCACGGAAGGTTTCAACAAAATAATAAAATTCGGGATTTGAGAACCCATCCCGGGCATCCCGGCAGACCGGCGGCAAAAATTTGTTGACCGCTTCCATCATGAGAAATATGAAATATCCGAAGGATCAACCGCTTTGATGCGGCATCCATTATCGAAGATAACCGGAGAGTATAAAAACTTTATAGGCATCGTTCCAATCATGAAAAAAATCATCTCATTCAGCGGCATGATGATAGGGAGCTATCTGGGCTGGTGGCTTGGCGAAAAAGTGGGGTTTATGACCGCTTTTATGGTGAGCACCATTGGCGCGGGCGTGGGGTTGTATCTTGCGCAGCGGTGGGCGAAAAAGTTTATGGAATAACGGAAGCGGGCCTTGACCGGCAGTTCCGCCCGTTCTAAAGCAGACACGGAGGACGCGGAGAAAACATTCAATAAACGTTCTCCGCGCCCTCCGTGGCGTGTTTTGCCATCAAATAAAAATCCTTTTGATCGAAGTTGGTTTCTATGTGATATTCCGCTAACGCTAATATCCCAAAAATGCGGCGGCATATTTTAAGGCGGTAAAAAAAATGATTCCCGCCAGCATCCACTTAATTGCTCTGGCGGGCACAAATTTCTGGCAGCGCGCGCCAAGATACATTCCGGCCATCCCGCCCGCGCCGAATAAAATCCCCAAAAACCAGTCCGGCGCCACCTGCACGTTCGGGTAAAAAGGCGCGATGAGTTGATAAAACGCAACCCCGGCCAATGATGTGACGAATGTCCCCATCAGGGCCGCTCCGGCCACAGTATAGACCGGCAGGCCGAAAAACGAAACAAAAAACGGCGCAATGATCGCTCCGCCGCCGATGCCGTAGATCCCGCCCACAATGCCGACGATGAAGCTGAGGGAAATGATTCCCCACAACGAAACGTCAAAAGGTTCATCGTAGAATGTGTATCCCAGCCGCCGCAGATTAAAATGAGTCACCTTGACAACCGCAAGCGGCGGATTTTCAGATGCAGCCTGAACGGATGCCCCGGATCGGTGTCGGCGCACCGTTTCCTGAAATCGGATTTCGCTGCCGTTCCGGCTTGTGTTCCCGGTGTTTTTTTTCAGCAGATCCCGCGCCATCCGGAATCCGATATAAAGCAGGACGCAGGCGGCAAAGAGTTTGAAATGCCTTGGGTTTGGAAGATAGGCCACGCGCACCACCGCTCCAATGAAAACGCCGGGCAGGGTGCCGATAATCACTACCCAGGTCAGCGGCCACACCATCCGGCCTTCTTTAAAATAACGATAAACGCCGCTGGGAATGGCCACAATATTGAACAACTGGTTGGTGGCGCTCACCGATGGATGGGTATATCCGAGAAACGACATCTGAAAAGGCAGGAGCAGAAACGCGCCGGACACACCGCCCATTGACGTAAAAAACGAAATAACAAACGCGACCAGGGGCGGGATCCAGGGGGAGACTGTGATTCCCGCAGTTTGAAAGACCATCTATATCTCCTTAACCTCAACGTCTCAATGGTTCCGCCCACCGTTTCCCCCCTTTCCAGAGGTTCCCGTAACCGACTTCCGCCCTTCGGGAGACATTTGCCGCCATTGCTGATACCGGTTGATCATCATTTGCTGCTGCATCGGCGACATTTGATGAAATTGCCAGTACTGCTGGCGTATCATCCGCTTTTTCTCCGGCGGGAGATTCCGCCAGCGCTGAAATTTTTCCTGTATCTGCTGTTTTTCTTCAGGCGGCAGCGCCTGAAACCGTGCAAAATTTTTTATGATCCGCGCCTGCTCTTCTTCTGAAAGCGATTGAAATTTTTTATAATTTTTGAGTATCGCGTCTTTCTGATCCGCCGGCATGGCTTTGTATGCCCGGTACTGGTCACGCAACCGGTCTTTTTCTTGCGGGGAAAGATGCTGCCAGATGCCGGCTCTGAGGTTCGCATCCGCACACAATGCCGGAATGCCGCGGGCCACCAGAATTCCCGCCAGCACGACGGTTAATATTAAACTAATTTTTCTTTTCATTGGCGTCTTCCCCATTGAAAATATCCATATCTTCCATTAGTTCCATATTTTTTAACATTTCAAGCAATTGCAGCATCTCGGCCATTTCAGCGATTTCTTTTTCCTCAGCCTGCTGTTTTTCCTCTGATATCAACGGTTTATCTTGCTGGTCCATTTCCGGATCCTGCAGCGGCGGCTCCGCCGCCAGACAAATGTTCGCCGCCAGCAAAAAAAACAGACCCATCAGAATGCGCATGATGCCACCCACCGCTATATTGCTTTCATGGAAGAAATCACGTCCCAATGCTCCAGCAGGTCAAGATGCTGGATAATTTCCAGATTATCATACAATTCCATATCTTCTGAAATCAGAAGCGCGGCTGCATCTCCGGCTTCATCCAGAGACCGGGGCTGCGGCTGCCGATAGAGCAGCACCCCCAAAGCGATCACAATGGTTGCCGCAGCAGCAGCCCATACCGGCCGGAATCCCCAGGCGCGCCAGTTCAGCCATGCCCCGCGCGTGCGTGTTTTTTGTGTTTTTTCCACTTTTCGCCAGAATGCTTCGGCGAAACCAGCGGAAGGCGGCAGTTCTTCACTGCCGGAAAGCAGCCGGCCGATGGACCGGATGTCCGAATATTCCTTCTGGCACGCATCACAAACTTCGAGGTGCCGGACT
>DAIEHU010000199.1 GCA_027353395.1 Desulfobacteraceae bacterium | reverse complement strand
GATCAGATGGTAGACCTTCAAATGTCGTTTCCACCAGGCGAAAAAGCTTTCGATTTCCCATCTGAGCTTATACGCGTCGGCGGCCTGCTCTGCCGTCAAATCTCGGCGGTCGGTGGCGATCCAGTAATCGATGCCGCTGACACGATAACCCACCAGGCGAACGGGTGTTTGGGACAAGGTGTTGTTTTGAGTAGTCCCAGAATGACCTGCGGCATCTATCGCTTGAGAACCCGAAGAAGCTCCCTGCCTGATGAATGCTCTTCCAGGTGATAAAGGATCAAAGCTTTCAACTGGTCTTCAAAGGCCATTTTTAATGGCTTGCCGCCTTTGGATTCAAGCACCGGCGTTTTTGGCAGGATTTTTTCAGCCGGGCGATAGCGTTTGTTAAAAGACGGAGAAAAGTGCTTGCTGTACGGCTGAAACGGGCGCGGTATTTTTATAAATCCTTGCAATAATTAATAATATTACAAGCCGTCGCGAAAATTTATTTTTAGTTGTCAAGAAAAAAATCATATTTTTAATTTTTTTATCGCCATTACTATGCAAAAACCTAACCGGACAACGCTGATTCTTCAATAATTTACAGTCTCAATCAGGCAATCGGATGCAAAATTACAAACTCATCATCGAATACGACGGCACGGATTATCACGGCTGGCAGATCCAGGCCGGGGACGTCACCATCCAGGCCGAGATCCAGAACGCCCTGTCGCTCATGACAAAGGAATCCATCGTCCTGCATGGCTCGGGCCGGACCGACGCAGGCGTCCATGCCCTGGGGCAAACGGCCAGCTTTAAAACCGGGGCGCGGATTCCGGCGGCGGCATATGTGGCAGGACTCAACAGCCTGCTGCCGGACGATATCGTTATCCGGTCCTGCGAACCGGTGGACGAAACGTTTCACGCCCGGTTCAGCGCCCGGCGGAAAACCTATCGCTACCATATATATAACCGGCTCGTTCCCACCGCCATCAGCCGCCGCTATGCATGGCACATCCGGAAACAACTGAATCTTTCCGCCATGCGCCAGGCCGCGGCATGTATTCTCGGCGAACATGATTTCAAGTCCTTTGAAGGGACCGGCAGTCCACGGGCGCACACCATCCGGACGGTTATGCGCGCTGATTTTTATGAAAAAGCCAATTTTTATAGAAACGACGACGTCATTGTGTTTGAAATCATGGCGGATGGTTTTTTGCGGTATATGGTACGGAACCTGGTGGGCACACTCGCGGATGTGGGGCTTTTAAAAACATCCGTTGAGGAATTTAAGCGCATTCTGGAATCGAAAAACCGGGATGCGGCGGGCATAACCGCCCCGCCGCACGGGTTGTTTCTGGTGGAAGTCCGCTATGATTGACGAACAAAAGAACGATAAAAACGATCAGGACAGATCTTTAACGCCTTGCAATACCGTATCAAACAGCACCTGCACGTCAGCTTCCTCAAGGCAGGAAAACGCCACCCGGAGGTCCGTTTCGCCCAGGGAGATGAGGCCCACGCCGTAATTGTTCAGCAGATGCACCCGCAAGGGTTCGGCCTTGACCGTTTTCAGTCGGATGCACATGAAATACCCGGAATTAAACGGATATACATCCCAGGCGGCCTTATATTTGGGATCCGCCAGCACCTGTTTGACCTTTTTAGCCCGGGCTTCGAGAATATTGTATTTTTCCTGTTTTTCAGCGGCAAAATCCGGGCTCTTCATGGAGGCCAGCACGATGGACTGGCTCAAATGGCTGGCGTTGGAGATATTGCCCCGAACCGCGCCCGCGGTTTTCCGTTCCAGGGCGTCATACACTTTTGCCGGGTCCGTATTAATGTGGCAGCCATAGGTGATAAACCCGACACGTAGCCCCCAAACGTAATTTTCCTTGGTTGCCCCGTCCAGCTTGACCGCCATGAGATTGGGATGAAGGCCTGCAAGTCGGGCGAAAACCGATTCCTTGAGCACATCGTCTTCATAAAACAGGCCAAAATAGGCGTCATCGATCACCGCAATCACCTGGGTACCGGATTCCGCCACTTCTTTGAGCATTTTCACGATCCGGTCCGCTTCGGCCACCGTGAGGGCGTAGCCCGTGGGATTGTGGGGAAAATTCAGTAAAACAATAATCTTATCTTTGGTCTTGGCCTCTTCCTTCACTTTTTGTTCCAGGGCGTCGGTATTATATCCGCCGGATTCGGTAAAAATCTTGAAATGTTTGATGACCGCATGCTTGCGCACGGACAGGATCAGGTTGTAATTGCCCCACATCATGTCCGGCAGGATCACCACATCATTCGGGTCCACCCACATGTCGGCAAACACGCTGATGCCGTGGGTGATGCCGTTGGTCACGATTGGCAGGCTGATCTGCTTTCCGGCCAGGGAGGGATTTTTCTCGTAAATGGCGGCTTTCCAGACTTTTCGGAGTTCCATCAGGCCGAAGGATGGCGCATAGGTGAGGGCCTGTTCCGCAGGCAAGCCCTGGATGCTGGCCATTACGGACGGGAGCGCCATGGTGGCGTTTCCCTCTTTGGCAATGCCGATGGTGGCGTTGATGCGGTGGGCTTTTTCCTTGGCCTCCGCGCTCTGGGCCAGAATTCCCTTGGGGAAAAACAGGTTTTTGCCGATGTCCGCCATCATGGACATGAGATTCGGGTTGCCGCTCTCAATCACTTCATTGAGTTCTTTTGCTAACGGGTTCATCTCAAACTCCCTTTTTTACATTAATATTGATATGTTGTATTTGGAATCCCTGAAATGAGAAACAAATCGCGCTGGATAAAAATTTAAGTCCACTTTTCTTTTTTTAAAAAAAATTGTCAAGTTTAAATCATCACGGATTCCATCGGCCTTATCCACCTGAACTTTATGCAAATTCAAAATGATGCGGGCGTCTTAAAAATTGAATTGAAAATTGACGCCAATCATATATAAGAAGGCAGGCTGGGAATCGCGGGAGACACAAAGCCCTTTCCTGCCTTTCAGAAGTTGAACCATTATTATAACCGATACTATTATGCCGGAATTTTTAAAAATTATTGTTTATCTGATCGTTTTTTCCCTGCCCGTGATGAGCAATATGGTGGAACACTCGGCCAGTGTCATTCTGACGGCATTGACGCTGCTGGGTGTTTTTGCGTGGCTGACCCGCAAAAAAAAGCCGGGCTTTGAACCGGGTGAACGCCTTGTCATCGGCGCGTTTACCCTGTATTTTTTTGTCTGTTTTTTTTTCTATCTGGCCAACGGCCTGCTTAGAAGCGGCGGGTCACTCTCATGGAATCTGGACCATGAACTGCGTTTTCTGGCTTTCGGGGTCATTCTGTATCTGTTTCACCGCACCGGGCTCAAGCCTTGGACGCTCTGGTATGGCGCGGCGGCGGCGGCCATTATTTATGGCGTATTTTCCGTTTATTATATATACGGCATGTCCGTCGGGGACAGGGCTACCGGGGCCTATAATGCGATTGCGTTCGGTGACAGCGCGCTATCCATGGGATTTATCAGTCTGACCGGGTTGCGGTATTTTTATGAAAAACATCCCGCCCTGGCGGCGCTCCCGCTGGCGGCGCTGGCCTGCGGCATAATAGCCGCCTTTTTGTCCGGCACCCGTGGCGTGCTTCTGGCCACCCCGATTTTGGGGATTATTTTTTTTATTCAGCTCGGCTCATTCAGACGCCCGTGGCGCAGCCGGATGATTCTGGTTCTGGCCGTCACGTTTCTATCCGCCGGCCTGTATCATCTGCCGGGTTCTTCTCTGGGCCAGCGTGTTCGAACCGGGATTATCCAGGCCAATGCCTTTTTTAACGGGGAAGGCACTGGCGATTACGTGGTGCGGCTGGCCATGTGGCAGCAGGCGTGGCGGATGTTCATGGACCATCCGGTGATCGGGCTGGGAAAAGACGGCTATCAGCAGGCCATTCATGAAGAAGCCATCCTAAAACAAGTTCCCGAATCAATTATAAAATTTGGCAGCCCCCACAATATGTACCTGAGCAACATGGTGGCTTACGGCGTGCCCGGCCTTTTGATTCTCCTGTTTGTTTTCATCGCGCCTCTCTGGGTGTTTATTCCCGCTACCCGGAACTGGGGGGCGTCCATGGACCTGGCGTATGCGGGAATTATGCATATTGCATCCTTCATGCTTTTCGCTCTGACCGAATCTATTTTTTTCAGAAACGTCAACATCAATCTTTACATGATCCTCCTGGCCGCCCTGTTGACGCTGACCCAATTCTACAGAACCGAGACCTGGAAAACCGGAAATAAAGGATTGCCATGACCTACCGCGTGCTCTGTATAACCGACAAAAGCGACCTGCCGGAAACGGAACTGTTCATCGGGCTGAAAAACGCAGGTGTTGACATTGAAGTCATCTGCAATCCAAACGGGAAAAATTATCAGCGGCTTCAACAATCCGGCACGCCCACGGTGGAACTGGTTCTAAAAAGCCGGCTGGACCTGGCAGGCATCCGCCGCATTAATGCGCAATTGAAAGCCAAAAAGTACGATATCCTGTATTGTTTCAATAACCCGGCCGTTTCAAACACCTTGCTCGCATCAAGGGGAATGAAATATAAAATTTTGACATACCGGGGAATCATCGGAAATATCGGATTCCTGTCTCCCGCATCATGGACGACGCATTTGAATCCAAGGGTCAACCGTATTATATGTGTCTGCGATGCGGTGCGGGATTCGCTTCTCTCAATGGAATTCTTATGGTTCAAATTGTCGCAACAACGGGTTGTAAGAATTTATAAAGGGCATGACCTGTCATGGTATCGGAATGCGCCTGTTGATTTATCTCAATTTGCAATCCCGCAGGATGCATTTGTCATCGGTTTTGCCGGCAGGAGCCGCCCGCGAAAAGGCATTGACGATTTGATTCATTCAGCGGCGTATCTGCCCGAAAATCTGCCCATTCATTATCTGCTTTTGGGAAAACTGACGGACGATGTGAAACTGTCCCGCATGATTAAAAAAAGTCCCTACCGGAATCAGATTCACCTGACGGGTTTCAGAAATGATGCGCCGGCAGTTGCTGCGGCTTGCGATGCGTTTATTCTGCCCTCCCAGGAGCGGGAGGGGTTGTCCCGCGCCGTCATTGAAGCAATGGCTTGCGGCACCCCGCCCATTGTGACGGACATTGGGGGCAGTCCGGAACTGGTGATTCACAATGACAGCGGGCTGGTTATTCCCCCCAAAGACCCGCAAGCCATCGCAGCCGCGATCATGGCGCTTTACCATGATCCCGCCCAAAAAAAACGGTTGGGAGAAAATGCAAAACGCCGGATTGAAACCCGGTTTAATATCCGGGAAACGATCAGGGAGACCCGGCGCTTGTTTGAGGAAGTCCTGAAGGAATAAAAGCGGCAAGACATTGTGACGTCATGCCGCCTGCTATCGATTTTTGTGTTTTTCTACCGTTTTCGCAAGACCAGGCTGCAAACGGAATACCCGGC
>DAIEHU010000198.1 GCA_027353395.1 Desulfobacteraceae bacterium | reverse complement strand
TTTCGTTCCATGCTTGATGATAGCAAACATAAAGGGCCGGCACTTCCGGAAGGAATTCTTTCCCATTGACAGTGGATTGGAAATGCAGCTTCGAAAGGACCATGGCAATAAAGCGGGTCATGTAATCGTCAGCGGCAGGGTTCAGGGCGTCTGTTTCCGGATGGAAACCCGGAAAGCCGCCCTCCAGATGCATGTTTCGGGTTGGGTGAAAAACCGTCCAGACGGGGCCGTGGAAGCTGTTTTTGAAGGCGCTCCGGAAAATGTGGATGCACTGGTCAACTGGTGCAAAAGAGGACCGAGGATGGCGTCTGTCTCGGATGTGGCGGTGCGTGAACTGGATTATACCGGAGAATATGCGGATTTTTCCATCCGGTATGAGTAGATTCGGCCGATATAATTCCAATTCCAAATCAGAGATGATATCAAGGCGGCGAGGATTGAGGCGACGAAGGCGTACAGTTAGTACGTTGAGGAGCCGAAGACGAGCCAACGAAGATAGCGCTTTGATTTGGAATTGGAATAAAAACAACGGGGCTGGCATGTTATGATTGAAAACAACATGCAGCCCCGTTTGTTTAACTTCAAAAGAAGTGTGATTACACGGACTCTTTGAGGGACTTGCCGGGTTTAAATTTCACCACGTTGCGGGCTTTAATTTTGATCGGGTCACCAGTCTGGGGATTACGGCCGGTGCGGGCTTTGCGACGGACCTTAGCAAACGTGCCGAAGCCGACGAGGGTTACTTTGCCTTCTTTTTTCTTCAATGCTTTGATAATGCCGTCCATGAAGGAATTTAAAGCGGCTGCGGCGGCAATTTTGGAAATTTCTGCTTCTTTGGCCATCTTGTCTACCAATTCTGCCTTTGTCATTGTTCCCTCCCATCTGAATTTAAAGTTAGTGGTTCTGGAAAACCCTGAATATTTGACACGTTAAATGAGGTTATTGCGCTTGTCAATAGATAAAATGGGTTTTTACGATTTTTTATTAAAAAAAATGGATGTTATCCTGCTTTATAGTTGAGTTTTAAAATGATGGCCAGCCAAGATTCCCTGTTTTCAAGTCCTTAAAAAAGGTTTTGACCAGGGGTTAATGTTTCATCAGTTCTCCATGAGAGCGAAGAGCGGCTTAATCCCATTCACAACTTATTATAAAAGCGCTTCCACAAACAGCCTTGGGTCAAATTCCTGCAGGTCTTCCATCCCTTCGCCAACGCCGATATACCGGATGGGCGTTTTCAAAAGATCGCAGATGCCAAGGACAATCCCGCCTTTGGCGGTGCCATCAAGCTTCGTCAATACAATGCCGGTAATTCCAATATCCGCGTTAAAGATTTTTGCCTGGGACACCGCGTTCTGGCCGGTGGTCGCGTCCAACACCAGCAGGGTTTCATGCGGCGCAAGGGGTATTTTTTTGACGATGCTGCGTTTGATTTTTTTCAGCTCTTCCATTAAATTGACCTTGGTATGCAATCGCCCGGCGGTGTCGATGATCACCACATCCATGCCGCGCGCGATGGCCGCTTCAACGCTGTCAAAGGCGACCGCCGCCGGATCGGAATTGTCCTTGTGCCGGACAATATCCGCATTCGCCCGTTTGGCCCAGATGGCGAGCTGATCAGCAGCAGCCGCCCGGAACGTGTCCGCCGCAGACAACAGCACTTTTTTCCCCTGGGCGGAGAACTTCGCCGCCAGCTTTCCGATGGTGGTGGTTTTCCCCACACCGTTGACGCCCACCACCATGATGACATGGGGTTTTCCAAGCTGAATTTCTGTTTGCGCCACATCCAGCAGGGAAAGCATTTCCGCCTTCAACTGGCGTTTAAACGCATCTGCGGACGTGATGTTATCCGCTTTTTTGGATATCCGCGCCATCAGCGTCATGGTGGTCGGTACGCCGATATCGGAAGTGATGAGGGTTTCCTCGATTTCTTCAATAACCGCCGCATCAATCCGGCGGTTATTGGAAAAAATGCCGTCAACCCGTCTGGACAAGGATTGGCGCGTTTTGGACAGGCCTGATTTCAGGCGATGCAACAGGCCTGCGGCATCCCCCGGCGTTTCAGAAACAGGCGATAGCGATTCAGGACTTTCCTTTTCCATAACCGGAATAATGGGGTTTTCCAGTTTGTCAGATTCCGGCGCAGGGGTTCCGCCATCTTTAAGTCCTTCATATAAGGGTCCGCGCCCGGCCTCTTCCATATCTTTTTCGATCGGCCCATCAGCCGGATATCCCTTGTTCCCTGTCTTGATTTTCTCCCCGGCTGGGCCCGTCTTCCGGCGTTTTCTAACCTTCCTGAGAATAAAGAGCAGCGCAAGGATGAGAAAACCGCCAAAAATTTCTTCGATGGCGGGAGAGACTGGGACGCAATATAAGGTTTCCATCATCTTGTTTAAGAAAGCGATGATTGGTTCCATCATTTGTGATTACCTCGTTTTGTGGATTATCATTTCCGGGTTTATTTTTCTCCGCCGTCTTTTTTGGCCAGCCGTTCAATATCAACGGAAACCAGCTTGGATACGCCGCTTTCCCCCATTGTCACCCCAAACAGCATATCTGAAAATTCCATGCTTCTTTTATTATGGGAGATCATGATAATTTGAGATTTTTCTCCGATAATTTTCAGCAACTCATTAAAACGGTAGGTGTTGGCCTCGTCCAGGGGCGCGTCAATTTCATCCAGAAGGCAATAAGAGGACGGGTTGATTAAAAAAATGGAGAATATAAATGCAATGGCCGACAGGGCTTTTTCCCCGCCGGAGAGCAGGCTCAGGCGCGTGACCTTTTTGCCGGGAGGATGGATCATCAGCTCCACTCCGGTTTCCAGGGGATTATTGGGCTGGGTCAGTTCCAGCCACGCTGATCCGCCGGCAAACAGCCGTGGAAACATGGCCTTGAACTGTTCGTTGATCTCTTCAAACATTTCCAGAAACAGTTTCTGGGTGATGCGGTTGATTTTTTTAATAACGCTCTGAAGGTCTTCGATGGCCGCCACCAGGTCATCCCGCTGCTTTACCAGAAATTCATACCGGGTTTTCTCCGCTTCATAGGCGTCTATGGCGCCAAGATTGACTTCACCGATGCGCTCCATTTTTTTCCGGAAAGCAGCCAGGGTGCTTTCCGCTTTTTCAATGGAAAAATCAGGGGCCAGGACGGTGTCCCGGACGCCGGCGACCGCATCCGGAAAGGACAGGGAATACCGTTCCAGGAAGCGGCTGACGTTATTTTCCCTTTTAATTTTCAGGCCTGAAAGTTCCAGCTCCAGCTCATGGGTTTTTTGCCGGATAATTTCAATGGCGCTTTTCGCATCATTGATGTGGCTATCGGTCCGGGTGATTTCATCCACAATCTGCCGGTAACCTTCATCCACATCGGAAAGTTCCAGGTTTAGACGGTTCAGATCGCTGATGCTGATGTTCAGGCGCGTTTTTCCGGCCTCTATATGCTCAATCGCTTGCTGCCGCTTTTGGGTTTTCACCGTGATGTCATTTTTAATCTCCTCCACCTGCCGCTGGCCATCGGTCTGGAATTGCCGGAGGCGGTTCAATGTCTTGCGGGCGTTGTCAGATTCCGCCTGGAGCCGGGTCAAAGTCAGCTTCATGTCCATTTCCCGATTATTGAAATCAGACATCTGGTTTGTGAACGATGCAATCTGCTCTGAAATGCCATGAATTTCCGCTTCCGTGGCCGCCTCATCCCGGGCAATATCATTTAGCACGCGGTCATGAGCCGCGATTTCATCATCCATGTCGGATTTTTCACCCAAAAGCTTTTCCCGCTCCAGGGTGATGATTTCATAATGATGCCGGGTATGTTTCAGGGTCTCGCTTACCTGATAGTGTATTTTTTCAGCTTCCTGAATCTCTTTTTCCACCGTGTTTTTCTGGACCGTGAGTTTTTGGAGGTCTGTTTCAAGGCCCTTGACAGCGGATTCCAGGTCTGTTTGGACTTTCCGGCCCGCTTCCAGAGATTCGTCAAGCCGCGACAGGTCCCTCTCCATCTGTTTCAGTGCCCGTTTTTTTTCAAAAATACCGGAAAGTTTTTCAACGCTGCCGCCCACCATCGTGCCGTTGGCGGTAATGATGTCGCCGCTCCGGGTCACCACTTTCCGGTATGGATGAGGGGCTGCGCATATCCCGAGAGCGGCGTCAAAATCCGCCGCCACCGCAATGTCCCGCAAGAGTTCCGCGCAGGTGTGCTCAAAGCCGGGTCTGGCCGATACATGATGGATCAAGAGGTTTGCGTCTTCAGGCCGGAACGCCGCCGGAGCGCCCCCCCCGCCGTCCGTTGATACAGGGATGAAGCCGCCACGGCCGCTATTGGTATCCCTGAGATAATTGATGGATGCGATTCCGGCCGCCTGGTCCCGGATCAGGATATATTGAAGAAATTCCCCTAACGCCGCTTCCAGGGCCAGTTCAAAGCCGGGCTTGGGTTCAATCATGTCCGCCGTTATGCCCTGTATGCCGCTGGAATCTTCCCTCCGTCCTTCGGTTGCGGCGGGTTTCCGGGTCATGATGGCCTTGACGCCTTCTTTATACCATTCAAAATTATCGTTCATTTTTTTTAATGCCGCGAATTCGGATTTAACCCGGTTGCGGTCATTGGACAGCGCCTGCACGGTTTTGACCTGCTGGCCGAGCAATGCGCCTTGCGCTTCCAATATTTCTTTTTTTTCCGAGATGCGCCGCCGGACGCTTTCGAGGGTTTCATTGAGGGCCGTCACCGTATCCCCGGCGCTGGATGCGGTTTTCTGAAGACTATTGACTTTGATGGAAAGCTCATCCAAGTCTTTTTGAGTCCGCTGGAGCCTCTGGCGCAGGTTTTCCTTGTTTGACTGGGCGGTTTTAAAAATATTCTGGTATTTCGCCTTCTGCGCCATGAAGTGCATGAGCTGTTTTTTTTGTTCCTCCAGCCGGGTCTGGAGCGCGCCAAGCTGGGTGCGGATATCCGCGGATGCGGCGGTATTTTCACCAAGGGAGATTTTGGCGTTTTCGATCTCTGTGTCGAGCCTTGCGCGTTTTTCGGATTCCTCTATGATCTCATCGTTTAATTGGCGGTTTTTCGCCTCCAGGTTTTGGATGGCGGCGCCCAGGCCGGCAATTTCCGCCTCCAGCCGTTTTTCTTCGTTTTGCAAATGCTTGAGATCATTTTTCAGTTGATCAATGGTCTTTTCCGTTTCGATTTTTTCCGATTTTTTTAGCGCGATGACTTGATCCTTGGCCGAACGGTCATTTTTGATCTGATCAAGGGCAGCGTTTAATTCCTGGAGTTTCACCAGGTGCGATGAATTTTTTTGCTTGAGTTCAGCCAGCAGTTCCTGCGCCTCATGGATTTGTGCGGAATAGCGTTCATCATAATATGCCGAAACCAGAAGATCGGATCGCTTTACGCCTTCCCGGAAATCCTTGTATGTCCGAGCTTTTCTGGCCTGGCGGCGCAGATTGTTCATTTGCTTT
>DAIEHU010000197.1 GCA_027353395.1 Desulfobacteraceae bacterium | reverse complement strand
GAGGTTCAGGGCAGTTTCGGCGTAGGGGACGCGGTGGAGCTCACGGATATGAGAGGTTCCCGGATCGCCGTTGGACTGGCGAATTACAGCGCGGCCGATATCCGAAAAATCGCCGGCTTTCAGTCGGACCGGATTCAGGAATGCTTAGGCCAGAAGCTGTATGATGAAATCATTCACCGGGACAATCTGACGGTATTCAATGACTGCCTGTTGTAAAACACCATCCGTGAGCCGATTCCCATCATCATCCTTTGTATTTCAGATAAAAAACATTCGCTTTTGAGTCCGCACCCATAGACCGCTCATGATGAATTTTTATCAAAACAGCGATTCCCAGAGGCTTTCTTGAAAGGCATTGGTCTGTTTGGCGGGACATTCAACCCGATACATATGGGGCATCTCCGGGTGGCTGAAGACGTCCGGGCGGGATTTAATCTGGAAAAAATCGTGTTTATTCCCTCTGCGATACCGCCCCATAAGGATGCTGACGGTCTGGCTGACGCCCGGGCGAGATACGCCATGATTCTTGACGCCCTGTCACCCTGTCCGGATTTTTCCGCATCAGATGTTGAAATCCATCGCCAAGGCACTTCCTATACCATCGACACGGTATCCTATTTTCAAACCCACCTGCCCAAAGGCGCGGTCTTCTATTGGATTGTCGGGCTGGATGCGTTTCTGGAAGTCACCACTTGGAAGCATTGGCAAACGCTGTTTGATTTGATCCCGTTCATCGTGATGACCCGGCCCGGAACCGCGCCCATTGCTGATCCATTGACTGAAATGGAAAACTATATTCGTACGCGGATGGCCGAAGAATATGAGTATGTATCGCAACAATCTTGTTTTATACATAAAACGAAACAGCCGATTTATTTGACGCGGGTGACGCCCGTCAACATTTCATCATCATTCATTCGCGCCAGGGTCCGCCAGGGCCTCTCCATTCAAGGTCTGGTTCCGGACGGCGTTGATGATTACATTCAACATAAAGGATTGTATCAATGGCCCAAAACGATTTGGATCCCCAATTAAAATTGTATATAAAAGCCGCTCTCGGCCGAAAGGCGACAAATCTGGTGTTGCTTGATATCCGCGAATTGACATCTTTTGCAGATGTGTTTATTATTTGCAGTGGACGCTCCAATCGCCAGGTCTCCGCAATCGCCGAGCACATTAAAAAAGACCTGAAAGAAAACGGCATCCAGCCGCTCAGCATTGAGGGAATGACTGAGGGGCAATGGGTGCTCATGGATTACGGACACATACTGGTTCATGTGTTTCTGGAACCGGTTCGCGAATTTTATGATCTGGAAGGATTCTGGTCCAGCGCGCGCAGGATATCGGTCGAGGACTATGTGGATATTTCGCGACTTGAACAAAGAACAGGAGAAACGGATCAATGATATCCACGAATGGCCCTTGCGTGCTCATGATTCTTGATGGATGGGGAATTGGAGACGATACTGACGCCAATGCAATCGCCAGGGCGAATACCCCGTTTCTGGACAGTCTGATGGCGGAATATCCCCAAACCCGGCTGCTGTGCGCCGGTCCGGCCGTCGGCCTGCCGGAGGGCATCATGGGAAATTCCGAGGTCGGGCATATGAATATCGGCGCGGGCCGCATTGTTTACCAGGGCTTGCTGCGGATCGATAAAGCCATCGAAAACGGTTCTTTTTTTGAAAATGAGGCATTTATTAGCCTCATGGCAAAGGTTAAAACGCATCAGTCCAGTCTTCACCTCATGGGACTGGTGTCGGATGGTGGGGTCCACAGCCAGTTGAACCATTTGTTCGCGCTGGTGGATATGGCGATCCAGCAGGGAATATCGAATATTTTTATTCACGCCATCTTAGATGGCCGGGACACCCCACCGGACAGCGGCCTTGGATATATCACCGCGCTTCAGCAATTCCTAAAGGAAAAAGACGCCGGACAAATCGCGTCCATTTGCGGCCGTTATTATGCCATGGACCGTGACACACGGTGGGACCGGACGGAAGAAGCGTACCGGCTATATACCGAAGGTTCGGGAATACGGGAAACGGATCCGGTGGCCGCCGTCAAAAATGCGTATGCACGGGGTGAAACCGATGAATTTGTCAAACCCTTGATTTTGACGTCTAAAAACAACATTCCACTGAAAACCGTATCCGATTATGACGGCATGATTTTTTTCAATTTCCGTCCGGACCGGGCCCGGCAGATCACCCGGGCATTCACGGAGCCTGGATTTGATAAATTTTCAAAAGACCTGTCTCCGGCATTATGCGGGTTTGTGTGCATGGCCCTTTATGATGAAACCCTTACCCTGCCGGTGGCGTTTCCGCCCATCCATCTGACAAAAGTTCTGGGTGAGGTGATCAGCAATAACGGATTGCATCAGTTGCGGATTGCGGAAACCGAAAAATACGCCCATGTGACCTATTTTTTTAACGGCGGTGAAGAAAAGCCTTTCCTCAATGAGGACCGGCATCTGGTGCCTTCGCCCCGCGATGTGGCGACCTATGACCTGAAACCTGAGATGAGCGCATATGAAGTAGCTGAAAAAACAGTTGAATATATAGCATCAGACAAATATCGAATGATCGTCTTAAATTTTGCCAATTTGGACATGGTGGGGCATACCGGCGTATTTTCGGCGGCGGTTAAGGCCTGTGAAGCCGTGGACCGCTGTGTGGAAAAAGTGGTGTCCGCCACTCTGAAAAAAGCGGGTGTTGTGCTCCTGACGGCAGATCACGGCAATGCGGAGAAAATGAAAGATGAAAACAATCATCCATTTACAGCGCACACCCTTAACCCAGTGCCCCTGGTGCTGATCAGCCCGGACTGGAAACAGGCCCATTTGAGGGAAGGCGTACTCGGCGATATCGCGCCCACCCTGCTGGAGATCATGGGCATTAAGCAGCCCCCTGAAATGACGGGGCAGTCATTGCTCTTTTAGGGATGAGATGGATAAAACAGCCATTCAGAAAACAATGATGGACTTGATTGTTGTCATGAATGCAGCGATTACAAATATCCGTCTATACCCTCCTACCAGCGCCTTAATCATCAATTCCGTGGATCGCGCACACACTGTCCTCCAATCCCTATTGCCGCATACAGAACATGTTGAATTTGCGGAATCTGAAAAATCACTGCTGATACAGGGTGATCCCCTTTCCGAAAAAGACCAGAAAAGACCTCAGGTGACTTCTTTTTTGACCCTGATGCTGGATATCGGCATCAGGATCCTTTCCATTGAAAAAGGAGTGACGAAAAATGAAGTCCACCGGTTTTTGCAAGTAATCGGAAAATCACCGGATGAAATAAATCAATCCGGTGGTCTGCGTCAATTATTCATGACGCAGAATATTACGCATTTTAAAATCGGCGAACAGCTTTACGTAAAAGTGGATTCCGAGCGGCGCATTGTCTCCGGCATGAATATTAAAGATGAAGATATCATTAAATATCTGGTTGGCGAGCAGGCGGTCCCGGAAGAAGCGATAGAAGAGATCCGGAAATCACTGGAGGATTCCAAACTGGCTTCCCGGGTGATTGCGGAGGGAATTCGGCGACTTGCGGATAAGGCGGAACATTCGGAATCCGAGATGTCGGACTCTATCGGCGAAATGATGAATGCGCTGGAAAATGTCTCTGGGGCCAATAAAGAGGATGCCGCGCAATTTATTTTAAATTCCCTTGCGGACATGCCGGAGGAACATTTGCGGACCGTCTTGACCCGGAATGTTGGAGGGCTGTTTGGCGATGATGTTTTTCATGAATTTATCGAAAAGATGGATAATGAAAAACTCAACCGGTTGATGGTTAAGGTTAAAAAAATAGAAGAAACGGTTTCCTCCGACGCGCAATACCCCGGCCCACAACTGGGATCCATCCGCCATATCTTACAGATGATGAAAAGCGCGAATAAGGGCAAGGCGTTGCTTGACGAGACGAGAGACGCCCCTTCGGCGGAGACGCAAAACCAAAAAATTGAAAAATTAAAACAGGCGTTAAGCGGCATCTTGAAAGGGAACACCTCTCTCCTCCCCAAAATTTCCGGTATGGATGACTTGGCGGAAGTGATTTTAAAGCTGGCGGAAAAGGGAAAGAAGTTCACCGTTGACGCCATCCTGGACCGCTTAGGCGAGGGACTGCTAAATGATAACCCGGAAATAAGAACCGCAGCCGCAACCCTGTTATCCAAGATTGATGAAAGATTCGAATCAGCAGAACTTCTGGAACAAAGGATACGGCTGTCACAAAAACTTGCTGCATGGATCAAATTTGAAACGGATATTTCTCCTGTTTATCAAAAAATAACCGGCCAACTGCAAAATTTAACGCAATCATTGATTGCAAATGACCGGGCCGAAGACGCAGAGCATATTCTGACGGCGTATAACCAAATATACACCGGCAATCTCAGTAAGGATGATGCCATAAAAGCCCTGTCGGCGAATCTGCTGCAGAATCTGGCGACGGATGATGTTTTGGATCTGCTTTTAAAAGAAACCAGGGCGGATGGTTCAAAGAAAAAGAGAGATGATACATACAGTCTGATTCTTCTTGGCACAACAACGGTTGAACGGTTGCTTGACCGGCTCCACGACAGCCATAACCGGTCGGAGCGGAATCGGGTCGTACAGATTATCACAAAAATCGGGGCACCCGCAACGCAGCCCATAGCAGAGCGTATCCGGCAGAATGGCCCCTGGTTTTATATCCGGAATCTGACACTGCTCCTGGGCCGGATCGGGACAAAATCCCACATCGGCATTCTGGAGCCGATATTGACACATTCGGACCCCAGAGTCCAACGTGAAGCCGTGTTTGCAATACAGAATATCGCTGGAGGAGATACTGGAAAAATATTTTTGGAGAATTTCTATTCGGTGGAGGATGATCTAAGAATTTTAATGATTTCCGTTCTGGGATTACTGAAATACCATGAAGCCGTGCCTTCCCTGATTGAAATACTGGAATCTAAATCCATCGGAAAGACCAAAAAAGCCAGAAACGAATTATTGATTAAGACATGTGAAGCCCTTGGGCGCATTGGAGATGAGGCGGCGGTGCCTGCACTTGAAAAAATTCGGCAATCGAAGGGCTTATTCTCATTGATAACCCAGGATTCAGACGTCAGAACGGCTGCGGAGGAGGCGCTGAAGGTGTTAAATGCGTGATTAACTGATCAGATAAACAGGCGGTTGCATTGACGCTTGCAATATCGGGTGATAGCGGATATAGTCACAGACATTCCGTAAAAACAGAAATCCTCATTCGCTTTGTAAAAAATACGCGCTATTGGTATAATCATGATGATGGGAATCATAGCAATGCGGCCGCACCGGTATAATAAGGAGGAAGATGATGAACGATAATGACAGAGACAGGCGGGAAGCGCTGGTGGATGAGCGCATCAAATGCAACGATATCGAAGGCGCCTGCCAACTGCTCTTTGACCTGAT
>DAIEHU010000196.1 GCA_027353395.1 Desulfobacteraceae bacterium | reverse complement strand
GGAGGTTCCCACCGGAACCTGCCACGCGATCCTGCGAGCGGCTGGAATCAGGCGAGGATAGGACTCGACTCATGATTGAGCTACCGTATTCCTTGGTCATCGAGGCCATTATTCTGGCGGTGCTCACAAATAACTTTTCACCGGTAACCGCCTGATACAAAATCGCCACGGCGGCATACCAGTCTTGCAGCTTATAAATATATGGAATATCATCAAATAATTCCTTTAGGACCTCATTGACAAACATATGCGCCGGCGTTGCATAAAATGGCGTGCCGCCAAGTTTCGGCTGATCCATGTAATGGTTATCCGTACCCACATACGCCGCGATTTCAACATCAATCAGCCCAATTTCAAAACCATCCGCGGTCATCAAAAACTGCGGATATTTTGACGGATCGCCAGCCACCAGCAGGTTATCCGGCTTGAGGTCGCGGATGGCGATATTTTTAAAAAACAGCCATGCCAGCAGTTCAATCAGCCTGGAACCGATGCTCTGAGTCCGCGACAGATTCCGTTTAAAGGACTGCTCCCGTGCGCATTTCCGCAAGAGCTTTCGATAGGCGTCAAGGGTATCGGCATACTGATGCTTTATCCGGCTGAGAACGGCTTCCGCATCCGGCGGAATCTTTTCAGGATTCGCAGCCAACGGCCCGTCCTGAAAAATACGGGTGAACCAGATTTTTTTCTGAAACTCCGGAATGGTATTGTTGTTTAGCTGCTCCTCAAAGTTATGATACGCATTCTGAAGATTTAAGGAAATATCGGCGGCGGCGTCTCCATACCGGTCGGCAAAGGCCGCGGGCATAAAGATCATATCCTGATACTTGTCCATTTCTCGTGAAAAGGCATCGCTGGTGTCATGGCATTCATTTAAAATATTCCCGAGAAAATAATATTTTGAGAGATCCATATAAAAAACAAAGCCTTCCCCGTTTTTGAGGAAATCCTGAAATGCCGGGTGGATGTTCAACGCCTCCATGCATCTGGTTTCATCGTCGCCCGTTAATTGGTCCATAAACCTTGCAAACATCGGGATTTTTTTAAGAACAAGGGATACTTTGGGCACCAGACATTCACGCGGGGCGAGAATATCGGCGATGCGCCTGTCAGCCCTGATGCTCTCCATATACCGGCGAAAATCGCGTATTGGTTCCGGCGGGATCTTGATCACCAGATGATCATCAAAGATGGCGTAAAAGCATTTGCTTCGGGCGCCGCTGTCCTCGCCGATGCGGCCCAGGGATATTCTTCTGGATTGCCAATGGCCGCCGACATTGGCGTTAAGTTTATAAACACTTGTATTTAAAGGACCTTTAGCATCACTCAGACGGTAGTGGCATCGATCTGTCCGTTTCGCCCGCAACTGCAAAAGATAGATATTCAGAAAAAAAAGAACGATTTTTTCAGAATCCGGCGATTGGGGGGATATGGAAAGCCGGATTGGTTCATCCGCGTCCCCATCGTTTTCTTTTATACTTGTTTTCATTGATACAATATAATGGATAAAGCGCGCGGCGACAGCCAGACAGGACGCGGCCAGACAGATGAGCCAGGTCATTTTGCGCATCAGAACGCCAAATACGCCCTCTCTCAATTCCATGGCGCGGCTGATAATGATTTTCCAGTCATTTATGCTGGAAAATCCGCCGTTCACGATTTCATCCACCTGATCCGTCTTGACCGTAAAAAGCGTGCCCGCCCCTTTTTCATAAAACACCTCGTCCAGCACGGGCCAGGTCTTTTCCACCTCAATGGCGTCACCGTTTGACAGGAAAATAATGTGTCTATTCCAGTTGGGAATGATGATGGCGGAAATCAGCGCCAGGGCGAGGACAAACAGGATGATGGCGAAAGATTTAATGGTCATGGGGCAGCTTTCGATATATCCGGATAGAAAAATAACGTTTCTGAAGGCTCAACCGGCCGGAGGCCGGGATGGGTGAGAAAAACTGCCTGAATGCCGCCAATGATATGACAAATCGTTTGGCTATCCTTTGACCTCCCTTGCAATCCAGTCCAGAAAATCCGGGTTGCCCGAAAGGATTGGAAGGGTGACGATGCAGGGGCATTCATAGCTGTGGTTGGCTTTCACGATCTCAATCAGCTCAGGAACTTTGGAGGAAAGGGTTTTTGCGATCATCACCACTTCACTGCCATAATGAATCTCGCCGTCCCAGCGGTAGATGGAATTCATCTGATCGATAATGTTCACGCAAGCGGCCAGACGGTTGACGACCAGTTCATTGCCGATGGCAAGGGCTTCTTTCTTGCTTCCCACGGTCATGTATACGAAAATAGTGTTTTCCATTGGTTTGCGCCTTTCACTGAAGGTCAAAAACAATTCTTCCGACCGGATTAACCGCATTTTATCTTTCAAAAAATTCCCGGATAATATTCGCTGTCTCTTTCGGGCGTTCCATGGGAATCAGATGCCCGGCATTCTCCACCAAATGGTATTCTCCGGCCGGAAACATGGCGGCGATTTTTTTCTGATCGATAAACCCTTTGTTTTCCGTATGTTCTCCTTCCAGAACCAGCACCGGGCACGCCACCTGCGACAGAATCGGCCACGGGTCATATCCCCTGCTGCCCATAAACAAAGCAGCCTCCTTTTTGGGGTGGCAGACCAGCGAAAGCCCGCCTTCCGCCGCTGGGGCCATGCCGTATGCCACATACAAATCCAGCATTTCATCGTCCCATGCGGCGAACAATCGTTTGGATTTGAGGTAGGCCTTGGCTTCCTTCGCATCCGCCCATGAATTGCGCCGGCGGATGGATTTGGAAGCCAGGGGATGCTGATCCACGGTCAGGTCGATGGAATAAATCTCCCGAGGCAAAAAAATCGGTTCAATCAGCACCGTTTTTTTGACTTTCAGCCCCAACGCGCCGGCGGCGATGGCGATCACCGCGCCGCCCATGGAATGACCGACCATGCAAGGGTTTTGAATATCCAGGGCCGCACAGAACCGCGCCAGATCCTCCGCCAGAAGCGCCCAACTCAATCCGCCTTCGTGAGGGTCAGCTTCCCGGTGATCGCAGAAATACGGCGCAATAACCCGGTACGCATCCGAAAACTGACGCGCAATAGGCTTCCACAGCCAGGGCAGAAAACCGGTGGCATGCAGAAAAACAATGGCTGGGCCGTCATTCTGGGAGGTCAAATACTCTATGGACACATCCCCGGCATCAATTGTCTTTAAAACCATTTCATTCTTGTTCATTATCGCCTCATTGACTAAAACTGCAATTCCGGGGGACGTCTTTCCGGCACGAATTGGTGTTTTATTTTCCCTTCATTCCAGTCCTTTGAAACATACAGGTTGCAATAACAACTGCCGAATCCGGCCACATCCGCAGCCCGGTAAACGCACGGACAAATAATATCCCGGTCTTTTCCCCTGTCCCCGGAGGACAGGCGGCAAGGGCAGGCCATATATCCATACCGCTTCATGTTTATCTGGAGCGATTCCAGAAGGTCAAACACCAGAGAAAGATCGGCGTTAAAGTAATACCCTTTGGGTCCCTGTGTTCTGGCCAATTGCGCATAAAGATCTTCCACTTTCATTAGATGCCCAGCGCCTCCTTGATTTCATCTTCACGAAAACCCACAATCACTTTATCCCCGATTTGAATGGTGGGAAAAGAGCATCTGGGATTGAGCTTTTTCACATCTTCCAGAATCGCCTTGCGCTCATCTCCTTCCAGCACATCCACATCCACAAAATCATAAGCGACATTGCACTCGGTTAAAAACCGTTTGGTGGCCTTGCAATGACCGCAGGTGGAGAGCGAATACAGTTTCACCTCAGGTGTTGCCATATTATAAACTCCTAAAATTTATTTAAAAATTATTGAATCGATATGCATGCGGGGTTAGGTATCAAACCGGACCTGGATTTCCCGTACGGTTTTCCGCCATTTGGCAGGCGAAAGTGATTTGGCGGCGTCAAAATATCCCACGGCGATCAGCATCGGTATCCAGTAATGATCCGGAATTTTGAATTCTTTTCGAACCGCGTCCATATCAAACCCGTCCATGGGATGGGTGTCCACGCCTATACTTTTGGCGGCCAGCATCAGGGACATGGCGAAAAAACCGGTGTTTTTGCAGGCGAATGCGACCTTTCGCGATTCACTTGCGCCGTACAGGGATTCTCGAGCGCCGTCAAACCACTGGCGCTGGTCTGCAGTCATATCCCCGGCCCGCACCATTTCCTGGAAATTTTTTTCCAGAAATGGATTACCGGTTTTCCAGCCATCCATATCGGCAAGGACGATCAGGGTGACGGGCGCCGCGCTGATTTTGAATTGATTCCAGGCATGTTTCTGCAAACGGAGCTTTTCTTCCTGATCCCGCAACACCATCAGGCTCCAGGGCT
The DNA here is from genome assembly GCA_027353395.1 of Desulfobacteraceae bacterium. Classification (GTDB taxonomy): domain Bacteria; phylum Desulfobacterota; class Desulfobacteria; order Desulfobacterales; family Desulfosalsimonadaceae; genus SURF-3. The sequence goes on along the minus strand of DAIEHU010000196.1, from coordinate 1,107 downwards.
GAATATTGAACCCTGAAGGGGCCTGGGCCGCAAGACCAATGATCTCATCAAGCAAAGCCTCGGAAACCGGCTTGCCCGGATCAAAAAAATTAATGGCGCGCCTTCCATAAAGAACATCTTTAAAATCCATAACCCCTCCTTATGTATTGTGTAAGCCGTTTGAGTATACCGGTTTCTTCCTGGCGGGATATCGACGCCCAGGAAGACCTTCCGGCCCTGGTTGAATCGTTAAACGAACATCCGGACCATGCGCCACTGACATTCGCATATCTGAATCAATTGAAAATGACAGGCAATTCCGCAACCCCCATGAAACGGTTGGAAAGCGGGAAGGGGTAAAAGCGGCTGTTTTTCTACCGCCCCCCGCTTGCTTATTTCATCCGGCATTCTTTGTCCCATTCAGGGCATGCGTCTTTCATACCAGCGGTGTATTTGGCCATGCATGCGCTGCATTCCAGTTCCACGTTCGGCACATCGCCGAATCTCTCCATCATTTCTTCCCTGCTCAAATGGGATAAGGCGCTGCATCCGCACTGCGGGCAGGATGTTTTGATTTCATAACGTTTTTTTGACATGGCGTCATTCCTCCTGAAATGATTGAAAGTGAAAGGCCGGGCAACAGCCATCATGCTTTAATACATACAACCGGTTTTCGCCTGATCTGCAACCATTGCGTTAACTGACGGAAGCCATATGGACAATAAGGTCCACGCACTTGTTGGAATATCCCCATTCATTATCATACCATGCGACAATTTTCACGAAATGATCGTTCAGCGGGATCCCGGCCTTGGCGTCAAACACCGACGTGCAGGATTCGCCGATAAAATCCGAAGACACCACCTCGTCCTCAGTGTATCCCAAGACGCCCTTCATGGTGGTTTCAGAGGCCTTTTTCATGGCAGCCTTGATATCATCATATTTTGCCGCTTTTTCAAGGCGGCAGGTCAGATCGACCACCGAAACATCGGCGGTGGGAACACGGAACGCCATGCCGGTCAGCTTGCCGTTGAGTTCGGGAATAACCTTGCCCACCGCTTTTGCCGCGCCGGTGCTGGAGGGAATGATATTAAACGCCGCGCCCCGGCCGCCGCGCCAGTCCTTTCT
>DAIEHU010000195.1 GCA_027353395.1 Desulfobacteraceae bacterium | reverse complement strand
CGCCGCGCTCCACATCGTGCACTTCCCGTGGCCCGTCGATCGAAACGTTGATCCGGTCAAGGCCGAGCTCGACCAGCTCTTGGGCGTGGCGCTGCAACAGCACGCCGTTGGTGGTCAGGGAAAGATCGGTTAGCCCCTCGATGCCGGCGAGTTGCCGCAAAAAATCGCAGCACCCTCTCCTGGCCAGCGGCTCTCCGCCGGTCACCCGGATTTTTGTGATGCCCAACCGCACCCCGATGCGGGCGATGCGCAAAATTTCTTCATACCGCAAAATTTCCTTGTGAAGCAGTTTGGCGTCTGCCGCCAGGGGGTTGCAGTAAATACAATTGAGGTTGCAGCGGTCAGTGATGGATATCCGCAGATAATTCAAATGCCGTTTGTATGCGTCAATAAGCTGTTGATTTTCCAATTTTATCCGCATTTCTGATGTCGGCTCATGGTGCCGCCGGATATTGATTTCGGGTGCGGATTGTTCTACCGTCCCGTATTCTGGTAATGCCGCACAATGGCGTCGCATAATCCGGGAATGGTGTAAGTGTCCGCGCTGATGTCCACCTGAAAACCGTTTTTTTCAGCGGTTTCAGCAGTGATGGGGCCGATGGCCGCGATGGCGGTATGGGCCATGAGCGCATCAAACCGGTCTTTTGGAAGCAGTTTCTTAAAATTGGTGACAGTGGATGAGCTGGTAAAGGTGATGAGATCAATGGCTTGGTTTTCGAGCTGCCGGATCAGTTGGCCGATATGTTCCGTGTCGTCCACTGTCCGGTAAACAGCGATTTCATCGACCTCCGCCCCCATCCTGATTAATTCTTCGGGAAGCACCATGCGCGCTTCGGCGGCACGCGGCAAAAGCACCCGTTTTCCGGTCATGGGTTCATTTTGGAAGGCGTTGATGATGGATTCCGCCCGGAAACTGTCCGGGAGGATGTCTGTGGCGATGCCATGGGATCTGAGCCTCTCCGCGGTCACCGGCCCGATGCATGCGGTGCGCAGGCCGCCAAAAGCCCGTGCGTCGTAGCCGTTCTCTTCCAGCCGGTTGAAAAAGAAATCCACCCCGTTTACGCTGGTAAAAATAACCCAGTGGTAAGTGGAAAGGGCATCAATGGCTTGATCAAGCCGGGTATCGTCTTCCGGCGGGATGGTTCTGATGACCGGATATTCCAGGCATTCCGCGCCCAGATCCGTGAGTTGGGCCACCATGCCGCTGGCCTGGGCCCTGGCCCGGGTCACGACGATTTTTTTGCCGAACAGGGGCCGGTTTTCAAACCATTGCATTTTTTCCCGAAGGGCCACCACGTCGCCCACCACAATAATGCACGGAGAGGTTAATCCGGCGATGCGGACGTTTTCGATAATGGTGGCCAGCGTGCCCGTCACCGTCTGCTGTTTCGTGGTGGTGCCCCATCTGACGAGGGCCGCGGGTGTATTTTCGTTCATCCCCCGCTGTCTGAGCCGGGAGACAATATTCGGCAGATTTTTGACGCCCATGAGAAACACCAGGGTGCCGCCCATGTCAGCCAGGGCTTTCCAGTTGATGTTTGATGCTTCCTTATCCGGATTTTCATGTCCGGTGATGAAGGTCACGGTGGACGTGAATTTCCGGTGGGTCAGGGGAATCCCGGCATAGGCGGGAGCCGCGATGGCCGATGTGACGCCGGGAACCACCTCGAAAGAGATGCCAGCATCAATCAGGGCTTCAATTTCTTCCCCGCCGCGACCGAATATAAAGGGATCGCCGCCCTTTAAGCGCGTGACCGTATGGCCCTGGCTGGCTTTCCGGATCAGCAGGGCGTTGATTTCCGTCTGTGTAAGGGTATGGTCCCCGCCTTTTTTTCCGGCGTAAATCAACTCCGCGTCTTTTCGGGCGTATTGCAATAATGCATCGGCAGCCAGATAATCATAGACGATGACATCCGCCCGTTCGATGCAGGTTTTTCCTTTTAGCGTCAGCAGTCCCGTGTCCCCTGGGCCTGCGCCCACCAGATAGACTTTATGGCTCATGAATGTTTAATTCCTGGATGAGTCTTTGCAAAATATCATTTGCCCCTTGGCGGATCAGCCGTTCGGCGAGATTCGTGCCGATTTGGTGAGCGTCTGCCGCCGGGCCGGTGATAACGTCCTTGATGATGCCGGAGCCGTCAATTTCCGCCACCATGCCGGTGAGCGTCAATTCCTCGCCGTTGATTGTCCCGTATGCGGCCATGGGCACCTGGCATCCCCCTTCCAGCCGGTGCAGAAAGGCCCGTTCGGCAATGATGGATTGATGCGTGAGGGCATGATCCAGAATCCGAACAAGCGCGAGGGTATCGGGATCCTCCTGCCGGGATTCAATGCACAGCGCGCCTTGCCCCACAGCCGGCAGAAGCACATCAAAATCGATGTATTCTGAAATTTTTTCTTCTAAATTGAGCCGCTTGACGCCCGCGGCCGCCAGAACCACCGCATCCAGTGCCTCAGTTTCCAGTTTCTGGATACGGGTGTTTAAATTCCCCCGAAGCGGCACGATCTCAATATCCGGCCGGGCAAACCGCAGTTGGGACGCCCGGCGGAGGCTGCTCGTCCCGATTCTGGCACCTTTGGGCAACTGGGATAACGGAATATTGTTCCGGGATATCAGGACATCACATGGACTTTCCCGCTCCGGAACCGCCGCAATACACAACCCGTCAGGGATTTCCGCGGGCATGTCCTTCATGCTGTGTACCGCCATATCAATGCGGCCGTCTTTGAGTGCCTCTTCGATTTCCTTGACAAACAGTCCCTTGCCCCCCACTTTCGCCAGGGGCACGTCCAGAATCATATCCCCTTTGGTTTTGATGATGGACAGATCAACGGAAAGGGAAGGATGACGGCTGATAAGCCCGGATTTGACCCAGTTTGCCTGCCATAATGCAAGGGCGCTGCCCCGGGTTCCGATAATGAGATGGGTTTTCATCAAGACCCGCAGCTGGAACAACTGGAGGAACTGCATCCGGCGCAGGATGAGGCGCTGGCGGAACGGCTGGCGGTTTCCCCGCCCGCGCCCTTGCTCACGAAACCGCATGCGGACATAAGGCGTTTGACCGAAGACGCTCCGCAAACTGGGCATTTTGGGGTATCGCCCCCCATGATCAGGGCTTCAAATTTTTTGTGGCATTTGTGGCATGTATATTCATAAATCGGCATGGAACTTCTCCTATCTCTCTGACGAGACTATTTTGAGGGCTTGTGCGATGTATTCATCCGATGGATATCCCAGTTCCCTGGCTTTCTGGAAAGCGTCCAGGGCGGCTTCAGCCTGATTGCGGTTTAAATACAGGCGGCCCAGACGGTGATGAAAAAGCCCGTTTTTCGGGTCTATCCCTGCCGCCTGGCGGCAGAACATCAAGGCGATTTCAGCATTTTTCGTCTGTATTTCATACAGGTAGCCCAAGGCCGAAAGCGCTTCCGCATTTTCCGGATTGAGTTTCAGCGCCGTTTTATAGGCGGTGGTGGCGTCGGAAATCCGGTCCAGAAGGGTATAGGTGTCTCCCATCAGGCGGAATGCGGCAGCGGATTTCGGATTCAGGGTGGTGGCGGTTTCTATATATTTTTTGGCGTTTTCCGGCTGATTCAGCTCCAGATAAATCCTGCCGGTCTGGATCGCCAGTTCGAATACGGAGCTGTCAATGCGTTCGGCCTTGAGAAAATAGTCCAGGGCCGTGGAATATTCTTTTTTTAAAAAATACACATAGCCCGTGTTGTACATCGCCATGATTTCTTTTGGGGCCAGCCGGATGGCGGCTTTAAATTCTTGCAGCGCTTTATCAAGATCGCCTTTGATTCCGTAACATACCCCGAGGCTGTTATGCACATTGATATTATCCGGATCGAGCGCCAGGCCCAAGTGGAATTCCCTCATGGCGCCCTCAATGTCGCCATTCTGATAATATTTATCCCCGCTGATATTCAAACTCACGGCATCAAACGCCACGCAGCTATTCGGGCCGAAAAATGCCGCATGTTCAAGGGCTTTGCCGGCATTGTCAAGGATATGGCGCTTGTCATAGGTAAGGGCCGGATAGACGGCCAGGCCCGCGGAAACGGTTTCCGTGCATTTTCCGGAAAGGTGTTTTTTGAGAGCGTCTATCATGACCCGGCATTTTTCCCCGGTTTTCCCTGGGAAAAAACACCCCAGGGAATCATGATTCACGATCCCCCACATGCCGGATACTTTTTTGCACAGTTTGTTCAGGGCCGCGGCAAGAAGCATCATCACCTGGCTGGGGTTGATTATATGACGGCTGTCATCTATTCGCACCACTGCCGCCGCAAAAGATCCGGCATCCGCCACAAAGGTCATGGCGGCGTTCAGGAAATCCTCTCCAGTCAGGACAGACGGAAATTTCTCTTTCAGTTTTGATATGCTGCTGGATATTTCGCCGGGTTCCGCCACATCCTTCGCCGCGGCTTCCGGGTGTATCTTCTCCGGATCAGATCCTTCCGGATGGGCGGCATCGGTCCTGGCGAACAAGAACTGTTGATTTGAACTCTGACTCCAGCGAATGTCCTCAGTGATTAGTGGCATTATCCATCCCTTTAATGCAGGTTAGCAGTGCGTGGGCGATTTCCGGCAGTTCATCGGTCTCCACGGTGCGCATGTCCATTATAAATATGTCGTTTTCGATGCGGCCGATAACCGGCGGATCGTTTTTGCGCATTTTTTTCTCAAGGGTTCCGGCGGTCATCCCGGCGATGCGGATCCCCACCGACCGGCTTGGCAGGGGCATCAGGGGCAGTGCGCCGCCGCCCGCCATGGATGCGGTAGCCATGAGATGTGCCTCTATGCGCGGGTCACCGGATGCGTCAAGCCTGTTTTTGAGCGTTCCCGCTTTTTTTTCAATTACTTCAATGGGGCAGGTCAGCATGGCCAGCGTCGGGATGGCGCGAATGGCGGTTTCTTCATCCCGGTAGAGCCGCAGGGTGATTTCCAGTGCCGCAAGGGTGAGTTTGTCGATGCGGAGCGCCCGTGTCAGCGGATTTTGCCGGATTTCGGCGATGATGGACGGTCTGCCCAGGATAATCCCGGCCTGGGGGCCGCCAAGCAGTTTGTCGCCGCTGAAGGTCACAATGTCCGCGCCCGCCCGGACGGATTCTTGAACCGTGGGTTCTTTGAGCAGCCCGTATTTTGAAAAATCAATAAAGGTGCCGGAGCCCAGGTCTTCCATTACCGGCAAATGGCGCTGTTCGCCAAGTGCAGCCAGGTCTTTTAAAGGAACGCTGGAGGTGAAGCCCACGATGCCGAAATTGCTGGTATGGACTTTCATGAGCAGGCCGGTGGTATCCGTAATGGCCCGCTCATAATCATGCAAATGCGTCCGGTTGGTGGTGCCGACTTCTCTTAGCATCGCCCCGCTCTTCGCCATGACATCGGGAATCCGGAATGAGCCGCCGATTTCCACCAGTTCTCCCCTGGACACAATGACTTCCCTGCCCCTGGCAAGGGTGTCGAGGCACAAAAGAACCGCTGCCGCATTGTTA
>DAIEHU010000194.1 GCA_027353395.1 Desulfobacteraceae bacterium | reverse complement strand
AAGGCCTTGAATTCCGATTCATCAATAATTTTAACCCCCAGTTCCCTGGCCTTATCCAGTTTGGAACCTGGCGAATCACCGGCCAACACATAATCGGTTTTGCTGCTGACGGATGATGTGACTTTCCCGCCCGCCCCTTCAATGATTTTCTTGGCCTCAGACCGGGTCAGCGTTTCAAGGGTTCCGGTCAGCACAAACGTCAAGCCCTCAAGGGGCAGGTTGCCGGATGGAGCGGTTTTATATTGAATTTTCACACCGCTTGCCGCAAGCCGCCTTATGGCTTCCCGGTTTTTATCCTGATTAAAAAAAACGGCGATGCTCCGGGCCACGACAGGGCCGACGCCTTCAATGGTTTCGAAATCAGCCGGCGCTCCTTGCAAGACCGCCTCCATGCTCGCGAAACGGGCGGAGATCAGCCCCGCCATATGCTCACCCACATTGCGGATACCCAGGCCATACAAAAATTTGGAAAAACTGATCTGCTTGCTCTTTTCAATGGCTGCCACTATATTTTCCGCCGATTTTTCACCCATCCGGTCCATATCTTTTAGTACTTCCACGGTTAAACCGAACAGGTCCGCATATGAGGAAATCAGTCCCTTGTCCACAAGTTGGTCAATTAATTTTTCCCCAAGGCCGTCAATGTCAAAGGCGCCTTTGGATGCAAAATGCCGGATATTTCCTTTGATCTGGGCAGGGCAATTGACGTTGACGCATCGGATCACCGCCTCGCCTTCCGTCCGGACGGCCGGGGACTGACACACCGGGCAGACCGCCGGCATGACAAATTTCCGCTCACTTCCGTCCCGGCGGGATGTAATGACTTTCACGACTTCAGGAATCACGTCTCCCGCGCGTTGAACAAACACCTGATCCCCGATGCGCACATCTTTTTTCGCAATCTCATCTTCATTGTGCAAGGTTGCCCGGCTCACCACCACCCCCGCTACATTGACCGGCGAAAGAATCGCCACGGGCGTCAAAGCGCCGGTGCGGCCCACCTGAACCTGTATGTCCAGCACCCTTGTGCGTTCCTGAAGGGCTTTGAATTTGACCGCAAGCGCCCACCTCGGGCTCCGGGCTGTTGCGCCAAGCGCCTCCTGGTCTTCAAGCCGGTCAACCTTCACCACCACACCGTCAATTTCATAAGGCAGCGTCAGGCGCATCGTATCCAATTCCTGATAATAGGCCAATACTTCCGGGAACCCCACGCGGGCGCGAACCAGAGGATTGACCCGGAATCCAATTTTTTTTAGAATTTCAAGAACCTCTCCATGCGTTCCAGCCCCGATCGCCTTGGGATCGCTGACATTATAAACATAAATTTCAAGAGGGCGTTTTGCGGTGATAGAAGAGTCAAGCTGACGTAATGAGCCGGCGGCGGCATTGCGGGGATTGGCGAACACCGGCTGATGTTCCATCATGCGCTGGTCATTTAACCGCTCAAAATTCGCCCTGCTGATAAAAATTTCTCCCCGGACCTCAAGCAGGGGCGGCATGGGAAAATGCTTTTCAAGGGAGAGCTTCAGCGGAACCGTGGGAATGGTTTTGACATTGCCCGTGATGACTTCGCCTGTTTCGCCGTCGCCTCGGGTGGAGGCCATCGCCAGCAGCCCGTTCTCATACACCAGTTCCACCGCGAGTCCATCAATTTTCGGTTCAGCGGTATACAGCACAGGGGCATCGGATTGCAGCCATTTTCGGATGCGCTGATCAAAAGCCTTCACATCTTCCGCGTTAAATCCCTTGTCGAGGCTCATCATGGGGTTTCTATGCCGGACCGCGCCAAACTTTGCAAGCGGCGGAGAACCGACCCTTGCGGTAGGTGAATCCGAAGTGCGAAGCTCGGGCCATGCCGCTTCGATCGCGATCAGCTCCTGCATCAATAGATCATATTCCGCATCGGAGATCTCGGGATCATCCAGCACAAAATACCGGTAATTATGGTAATGGATCCGTTCCCGCAGATACTCGGTTCGGCTTGCGGAAAGATCATTGAGTGGATGGGTCATAGCGCCCCCATAAAATTAACCCCGAAAAAATATTAATGGCCGCCGTTAAGCGGAAGACGGACGCCATAAGTCAGAGAGCATTTCGCAGACTTGACGCCGCTGTTCGACAAAGCGCCGATTCCTGAACCCCGGCGCCCATTTCAGCGAAGACAGTTCATCGGATACCACCAGCACGCAGCCCACATCCATATGACGAAAAGCGCCGACAGCAAAGAGAGCTGCTGCTTCCATTTCCACCGCCAGGGTGTTCCGGGCTTGATAATGCAGGACTTTTTCCCGTGTTTCCCGGTAAATGGCATCCGTTGACCAGATAGCCCCTTCATGAAACAATAGATGATGATTTTGACAGGCGGATTTCAGGCAGGATTGAAGTCTGTCGGACGGACCAGCAACAAAGGACGGAGCGGTCAGGTAGTTGCCGGATGTGCCGTCATCCACAAAGGCGGCGTCTGGGATAATGATATCACCAGTGTGGACATGGGGCATTACCGCGCCGCACCATCCCCAAAAAACCACTTCCCGAACGCCCCACACGGCCAGGGTTTCCAGCAGCATCGCCGCATACGGCGCACCGATGAAAGGGCCGACGATACCGGCCCCGAAATGATCATGCCCCCAAGTCAAACAGCTCATCAATACGCGACGGCCGGGATTTTTTTTTGCCTTCACCAGATGATGGAGCGTGTCCATATCCGGCTGATTGGCGATCATCACACACCGATGGCCCATTTCAGGCGGACATTTGCCTGGGACTGGATTGACGATTGCATCAAGCATACGCATTTAAATTTTATTTCAATGGATTGGACAACCCTTCCAGCGCTTCCTTGATTTCCTCAAATGAATCATAAAGCCACTGAACATCCTCGATGGTCAGGCGTCCGGCTTTGGCGGGGCGGCCTTCGGAGCCGTCTTTTTTTTGCAGAATCCGGGGGCCGATCTGAAGCTTGGGCTCCCCCTCTCCATACTGGTTGATGGAAACCATCAGACCGGTTTCCTGACATCGCCATTCCTTGAGTGTTTTATCTTTTTCAGGATCATAACCTGCCATTTTTAGTGTGCCTCCCTAAGTTGAAATTTTTGAAAAATCCGCGAGCATTCCAAAGAGTCCGGCGATTTGCCCAAGCAGGGCCAGCCGGTTTTTCCGGATGTTCATATCTTCGTCCATGACCATCACGTCATCAAAAAACCGGTCCACAAATTCCCTCATGCCCGCGATATCGGCAAAGGCATGATCTATTTGACCCGTATGAATATGGGCCAGCACCTTTTGCTGCACGGTATGGAACTGTTCCAGCAACGCCTTTTCAGATTCATGCGCAAACAGCGAGGGATGGGCCGCCTGGCCTCCGGTCTCTCCAATATCCGCCTTCCGGATAATATTGACCACCCGCTTAAACGCCGTAGCCAGGACTTCAAAGCCGGGAGCGGATTTTAATTTCTGAAGCGAACGCGCCTTCTCCCACACGCCGCCAATGGTGTCGGTGGATACGGCGAGTACCGCCGCCACAGCATCCTTTGAAATGCCTTCCTCTTCAAGCAGATGCGCCATGCGTACTTTGAAGAAATCGACAATTTTGTCCGTTAGATCATTAATTTCACCGGCGTTATTAACCCCGAACATGATCAGGCTTTCACGGATCAGGGCGTTCAAGGAAAAAGCAAACCGGTTTTTCAGGGCGATCAGAATAAGACCGTTGGCCTGACGGCGGAGCGCATAGGGGTCCGCAGCACCCGTTGGAATCAGACCGGCGCTGAAACACCCGCAAATGGAATCCATTTTATCCGCGATGCTCAACACGGATCCTTCAAAGGTTTCCGGCAAGGCTCCGCCGGCATACGTGGGCCGGTAATGTTCCTCAATCGCGGTTGCGGTATGAATCGGCTCATTTTGTTTCATGGCGTATACCCGCCCCATGATTCCCTGGAGTTTCGGGAATTCAATCACCGCATGGCTCACCAGATCGGCCTTGCAGAGATGCGCAGCCCTTGCAATGTCCTGAATTTGGGCCTCTTCCGCTTTCCCGGCCTTTGCTAGCCAGCCGGCAAGCTTCTCAATGCGCATGGTTTTGTCATGCATGGAACCTAAATTCGCCTGAAACAATACGGATTTTAATTTTTCGGTATTCTCGTCCAGGGATGTTTTCAAATCCGTGGTGAAAAAAAACTTGGCATCGGACAGGCGGGCTCTCAATACCCGTTCGTGCCCTTTTGTCACCAGCGTCATGTCCTTGGCCGTTGTATTATTGATCGCCACAAAATACGGCATCAACTCATTTTTTCCGTTGACCACCGCAAAATATTTCTGGTGCTCCCGCATGGCGGTGATGAGAATTTCTTTGGGCAGATCCAGAAATGCATCGTCAAAACGGCCCACAATGGCAGCCGGATATTCAATTAAATGGACGACCGTTTCCACCAGTTCTTTATCTTCGATCACCCGGCCGTTGATGCGGGATACCGCTTGGGCCATCTGCGTTTCGAGGATTTCCTTGCGCTGACGGATATCCGCCAGCACCCACGCGCCGGACAGGGCGGTTAAATAATCGTCAGGCGTGTTTAATTTGATTTTTCCGGGCTTCATGAACCGGTGCCCGAAAGTGTAGCGCGAACTTCGCACATTACCGACACGAAAAGGGATCACGTCACTCCCCAAAAGGGCGGTAATGGCATGAATCGGACGGGCGAAGGCGATGGTCAGATCCGCCCATCGCATGGATTTGGGAAAAGGCACGGACAGAATCGCTTCCGGAAGCATTTCCGATAATATCTTTTTGGACGCCGCGCCGCGCTCAGTTTTGACAGCATACAGGTAACGGCCTTTTCCGGTTTCCCGGATCTGCAACTGGGATGCCGGGACACCGGTTTTTTCAGCAAATTTCTGCGCCGCCACCGTCAGTTTGCCATTCGCATCCATGCCGATGCGCTCAGGAGGCCCCATCATTTCAATAGACAGGGGCGATTGCTTCGGGGCCACATCCGACACAATAACCGCAAGACGGCGCGGCGTTCCATAGGTATGGACATCACCGTGCGGAATACGCGCATCGGCCATTTTTTTAACCAATAGGGAAGAAAACGCTTTTAACGCCGGCTGGATATACCCGGCCGGTATCTCTTCGGTTCCGATTTCAACCAATAACCGGTTCATGATTACTCCTGTAAATTTTTTAAAAGCGGAAAACCCAAAGCCTCCCGTTGTTTGACATAGCCTTCGGCACAGGCCCGGGCCAGATTCCGGATGCGGGCGATATAGCCGGTCCGCTGGGTGACGCTGATGGCGCCCCGGGCATCCAGCAGATTAAAGGCATGGGAACATTTCAAGCAATATTCATAAGCCGGGAGCACCAGCCCGGCGCCGATACAGCGGCGGGATTCGCCTTCATACATATCAAAAAAGTGAAACAGCATATCCACATCCGCCACTTCAAAATTATAGGTGGATTGCTCCACCTCCTGCTGATGATGCACATCCCGGTATTTGATGCGATTGTTCCACTCTATATCAAACACA
>DAIEHU010000193.1 GCA_027353395.1 Desulfobacteraceae bacterium | reverse complement strand
GTGGAGACCTGGGCGTATTGCCTTATGCCGAACCACGTTCACCTGATTGTGGTGCCTGAAACAAAGGACGGGTTAAACCTTGCAATCGGCGAAGCCCACCGGCGTTACACCCGGCGGATTAATTTTCGTGAAGACTGGCGGGGGCATTTATGGCAGGGAAGGTTTTCGTCTTTCATCATGGAGGATCAGTATCTGTTGGCATGCACGAGATATGTGGAATTAAATCCGGTCCGGGCGGGTTTGGTCAAAAACCCGCAAGACTGGCGCTGGAGCAGCGCCGCAGCGCATATCAACGGCAAGGACGACATCCTCGTCAAAACAACGCCTTTGCTGAAAATTATGAGTAAACCCTGGAAACAAATTCTGGCTGTTGATGTGGAGGAGCCGGAAATCGAATTATTCAGAAAACACGAACGAACCGGGCGGCCTTTAGGAGAGGATGCTTTTATTGAAAAATTGGAACACGTTTTAGACCGCACACTGAAGCCTCAAAAACCCGGGCCGAAAGGGAAAGCTACGTGAGTCGCCGCCAGAATTCCAACATGACCAAAACGGCTTCATTCAAAAAGAGGGTTTAACATGAAAGATGGGTATAAGTGGGTCGGCTTTCAATATGAATTCACAGGTAATATCTACAGCTTAGGGCAAATCCCGAAGTGCAAGTCAACAATGTTGAAATACTTGAAACCCGGTCAAAAATTATTGGTGGCGGGCGCCGGACACGGGACCGAGGCGATCCGGGCCGCGCAAATGGGTGTTAATGTGACGGCGGTTGATCTTTCGGCCACCATGCTCAAGCATTTAAACGCCCGGTTGGATAAATGTTCGGGCATCAAAGCGCCCATGACCTGTATTAATGATGATATTTTCAACATACAGGATACGGAAAAATACGATATGGTGATAGCCAATTTTTTCCTCAATGTTTTTCCCGAAAAACGGGTGGATGAAGTGGCGAATCATCTGGCCACACTGGTCAAGCCGGGGGGATATTTTGTTGTGGGCGAATTTGTGCTTCCCGAAAAAGGCTTCGCGGGCCTTTTACAGAAATTAAACTGGTACTTGGCCATTTTAATGTATAGCGCAACCACCGAAGCTGCGCTGCATCCCGTGCATGATTATGCCAGACTCGTCCGCGGGTCCGGATGCGATATTGAGTCCATCGAGTATTTTCGCATAATGGGGCTCAATCTCTATTGGTCTATTTTAGGGAAAAAGAAAAGTGCGTAAAAGACAGATAGCGATAGCGGAACACCTGCGCATGAAACTGAAATTAGCGCTTGTATTCACAGGAGGTTTCGGTTAATTTTTATCCCGACCCCGTCAATTAAACCCCTTCATTCCGATCATCTAAACCTTAAAGCTCAAAGGAGAAACGCATGAAAGCAATCATCACCAAACAATGCATGGGCGACCGGAACTGCAACAAGCTTTGTCCCGAAGTATTTGAGTATGACGAAGACCAGCTTTTATCCATTGTCAAATTCGATGAAATTCCGAACGAATACAAGGCGGTTGTGAGGCGGGCGGCGGCTGAATGCGGGGCGGATGCCATCGAAATAATCGAGGATTAACAATTTTCGATAGTTTTTTAAAAAGGTGACGCCATGATCAAATTCAGGGAAAGCCGGACCGCCAGAAATCTGATGCTGTCGTTTGCCGGAGAGTCTCAGGCAAGGAACCGGTATACGTATTTCAGCCGCCAGGCAATGGACGATGGATATATTCAGATATCCGATATTTTTGAAGAAACAGCCAATCAGGAATGTGAACACGCCCTCCGGTTTTTTAAATTTTTTAACGGCGGAGAGATGGAAATTACCGGCAGTTTCCCGTCCGGGGTCATCAAAACCACGTATGACAATCTGATCGCGGCTGCGGCTGGAGAAAAATTCGAGCATTCGCAATTATACCCGTCTTTTGCCAAAATCGCCCGGGAGGAAGGGTTTGAACGTGCCGCCGACACCTGGGACGCCATATCCGTTTCGGAAAAACAGCACGAAAAGCGGTATCTGGAGCTGGCCGCCAATATCATGGCCGACCGGGTTTTCAGGCGGAATGACAAACGGGTCTGGCGATGCCTGAACTGCGGGTATGTGCATACCGGAACGGAAGCGCCGGATAAATGCCCGGCCTGCGTTCATCCCAGGGAATTTTTTGAGCTGCTTGCCGAAAACTGGTAATTTTTTTTGCTGATCGTCGCCGATAACCTGAGAATTACCAACCGTCCGGTTCAGGCCGCCCTTGACCGGATGGACCAGGAACCCATCCGTGATATGGTGACCCGGTGCGTTGCTGCCGGAGCCCAGGCCATTGACATTAATTCCGGACCGTTATCCCGTAATCCGGAAGAGAAGATGACGTTTCTGGTGGAGGCTGTTCAGTCGGCCACAACCCTTCCCCTTATTCTGGACACTTCCAATCCAAAGGCCATGGAAGCCGGTCTCATCGCTTGCCGGAACAAGGCCATCATCAACGGATTTTCCCCGGAGCCCCGGAAACTTTCCGCCATTCTGCCGCTTGCAAAAAAATATCATACCGATATTATTGGCTATCTTTTATACCCCAACAGTCAGGTGCCGGTGGGCGAAGAAGACTGCATCCAGGTGGCTATAGAACTTTTTGATGCATTTAAAAAGGCAGGTCTTGAAAATGAACAGTTGATCATTGATCCGGTGGTTGCGCCGGTGATCTGGGAGAACGGCATCCACCACAACCGGAGCATTCTTTCCGTGATCCGGCTGTTGCCGGATATTCTTGGTTTTCCAGTCCGGACCATTGCCGGCATTTCCAACCTGGCCACAGGCTCCCTGCCGCCGGAGACCAAACGAAAGCTTGAATGCGCGTTTCTTCCGATGCTGGCCGCAGCCGGACTCTCCATGGCCCTGATCAATGTGTTTCACCGGGAAACCCTGCAAACCGCCAGGATCTGCCATTCTTTTTTAAATCCGGGCGTGTTTTCATGGGCCGAAATATAACGTTTACATAGCTTCCATATTCGTAATATAATATTCCCGGCCCGAAACCATGCTGTATTTTTCTCCGCCGCACTCCGGGCAGGCCAGGGCCGCATTCTGTTTCAGATCCACATGAAAGGATGCACCGCAATTGTCGCATTTCATAACCACCGGCGTTCTTTCCACCACCAAGCGGGCCCCCTCGGCAATTCCCCCCTTGGACAGATAATCAAAATAATCCTGCATCCATTTTTCTTCCAGATCGCACATTTCCCCCACCTGAAGATGAACGGCCACGACTTTATTCACGTTATTGGCCACCGCATGTTTCATCACCACGTTGAGGATGCTGTTGATTACCGGCAATTCATGCATAACAAATCCTTTCTTTTACGCATACTTGCTGTAATCCACCCCGCGCATCTGACCTCTCCGTCTATACCAGTCGTCTTCATCCACCGGCGGCATTACGATATCCTCTTGATTTTTGCGAATCAGGGAGATGGCGTCTGACGGACAGGTGGAAACGCACAGCCCGCAGCCGATGCATTTTTCACGAATCACCTGATACACGTCGTCCGAAGCGGCAATGGCATGGACCTGACACCGTTCATCCGCGCATACGCCGCAGCCCACGCATTCATCCGCATTAATTTCGGCATAATAATTGGAGTTCACCCCGCCGGATACGCCCAGCTCAATAACGCCCCGCAATACGCCGCAGCAGCAGCTACAGCAGTTGCAGATATAATAATGGCCCTTTTCGATGTTGCTGGCCAGGTGCACCAGCCCGGCTTCCTCGCTTTTCTTTAAAATATCATAGGCTTCCTGTTTGGTGATGGGCCGGGCCTTGAGCGGATGATTGTCAAAAACATTGGGAACCGGAGCAATGGCCAGACAGACCTCCAGGGGTTTTTTGCAAGGTGTGCCCAGAATTTCATTTTCTTTTTTGCAGATGCATTCGTTCACCGCAAAAGATACGCCTTTTTCGATAATGGAAGAGACCTGTTCAAAGGGCAGGGCCATTTCATTACTGGCGATCTCCTGTTCCACGGGCACCACATTCATGAGGGGCACCCTGGAACTCCAGAACTGGGGCCCGAAGGTTTTTTCATATTCCTTGCAGAGCAGGACAAATTCCTTGGTCATGTGTTTTAGTTGAAACTCAAAAATGCCGAACACCCAGGGCATCATTTTGTAAACCCGGACCGCCCCGAAATCCACCCCGAAAACCTGCCCTTTTACCCACATGCTTTTAAGGTGATCGTCCAGCCCTTCCAAAGGCCGGCCCGTGCGCTGGGCGATCTGATCGGGCGTCTCAAACTTGAGCCGCAGATCGCAAAACAGATCCGCGTCCTCGGGAGAAAAGATCATTTTCAAAAGTTTAATTTCCACGCCGTTTTCGGTTGCGGGAAATCCGTTGGGCAGTGTGTCCAGCACGGTTGCCAGTTTTTTATAAATATCCTCGCTCATATTTAGCCCTCCTTTTTGTATAAAATTTTCTTTATCTGCTTAACGCAATGCCGTCTTTTTCCAGCGTGATCCGCCGGGATTTATAGAGCGCACCAATGGCTTTTTTAAAAGTCTTTTTGCTGACGCCGAATATATCATTGATTTCTTCAGCGGAATTTTTATCGGTTACATCAATGAAACCGCCGTGCGCGGCGATCACGCAAATGATTTTTTCGGCAATATCCGGCACCTTTTCATAACCGGATTTTTGCAGGCACAGATCGATTTTTCCATCCAGCCGTACTTTTTTCACCCATCCGCCGATTTTCTGCCCAATCGCAAGTTCCTGAAAAATTTCCGATTGATAGAGCACTCCCCAGACTTTGTGGTCGATGACGGCTTTATATCCCAAGTCGGTCTGGCAGGCGATGGTCAGGCCCACCGCCTGCCCTTCGCTCAAATCCACTGATTGCTTTGCAATAAATTTTTCAAGCCGCATTGATGCCGCAATTAGCTGACTCTCCATATCAATATAGATATAAACCAGATAGAACCGGCCCTTTTTCATGGGCTGAACCTGCTCACTATAGGGAACCAGAAGATCCTTGGCCAGACCCCAGTCCAGAAACGCCCCCACATCGGTTATATCCACCACTTTGAGCCATGCGGTTTCCCCAGCCTGGGCATAGGGTTTCTGGGTGGTGGCGATGATGCGGTCTTCTGAATCAAAATAAATAAACACGTCCAGCCGGTCATTGATGCGGCAGTTTTCAGGAATATAACGATTCGGGAGCAAGATTTCGCCCAAGTCTTCACCGTCCAGGTACATTCCCGCCGCCAATTGTTTGACAACCCGCAGGTTATTTATTTTTCCTGGTTCCGCCATTTATTTGTTCCTTATTAACCATGTGTGCATCAAAAAAAAGCGGGAGTGCATCATTATGATTCATCTCCCGCTTTTAAATTTCTTTTTACCGCCTTTAAATATCGAGGATATTGACTTCCAGCGCATTGGTCTGAATAAAATGACGCCTGGGCTCCACTTCGTCACCCATGAGAATGGTAAATATATCATCTGTTTGCACCACGTCGTCTACTTTCACCTGAAGCAGCGTGCGGGTTTCCGGGTCCATGGT
>DAIEHU010000192.1 GCA_027353395.1 Desulfobacteraceae bacterium | reverse complement strand
ACCCGGAAATCCGCATGAAAATGGGGCAAATGGCCAAAAAAAGATTCCAAAACCATTTTGATATCCGCTCCGTGGCCCATCGCATCGAAACGGTTTATGGAGATTTGATCCAAAACGGTAAAAAGAATGCCGCGCAACCGGTTTACACAAATCTATTCTAATTCCGATTACTGAATCATGAGCTTGGGCGTCAATCGGGATACGCCTTCAAATATAAAATCATCCCCGGACACTACCTCAAATTCCGCCACCTTGTCAATCCACTGGTAACAATCATGCACATGAACTTCTTGAGAGTGAGCAGCCACCGTCAGCGTGTATTTTCCAGGGCCGATGTTGAATTCATCAAAAACATACCGGACAAGACGGGTATCGCCCGTCTGCATCATGATGGGTGATTTGAGATGAAAGGAATTTACGCCAAAGATGTCCTGACCAAACCGGTCCCGAATCATAATTCCGATTGTAATATCATCCAAATCCTCCTGCGCCCTGACCTGGATTTCTACGGAGCAGCGTTGCCCGCTCACAAAGATTTCAGTGATTGCTCCATCACGGTTCTTCATGTCAATGCCCTCGAAGATCAATTTCTGATTCCCATAGGACAGAGCGCCTTCAGAACGGCTAACGACTTTCATTTCATCGCCGCCCTGTTTTTTGGAGAGAAGATAATTGTATGTATTGATTACCTCTTCGGGTGTTCCGATTCTTAAAACCGCTCCTTTTTCAATCAGCATGGCCCGCTCGCAAAGAATCTTCACCGCGTTCATGTCGTGGGACACAAACACAATGGAACCACCGTTTTTCTTAAAATTTTTAAGTGTTTGTATGCATTTCTGCTGGAAATGCGCGTCACCCACGGACAGCGCCTCGTCCACCACAAAACAGGCGGGGTCGGCGTGAAACGCCACACTGAACGCCAGCCGCATCAACATCCCGGATGAATAAGTTTTTATCGGTTCATTAATAAATTCCCCCAGCTCGGTAAAAGAGACAATGGCATCCAGCTTTTCATCAATTTCTTTTCTGCTTAATCCGATGTAGGTTCCGTTCATATAAATATTGTCAATGCCCGAAAACTCATAATTGAATCCTGTGCCCAATTCGAGAAGCCCGGTGATTTTACCATCTACATGAAAATGACCGCTATCCGGAAGCAAAATTCCTGTAATCATCTTCAGGAGCGTGGATTTTCCGGACCCGTTTTCTCCGATAATGCCAAACGTCTCCCCTTTTGCCACATCAAATGTGACATCTTTTAAAGCATGATGCTCCCGGTGGCAGGTTTTGTTTAAAACAATCTCCTTTAACCGGTCAAACGGTTTTCTGTATAAATGAAAGGTCTTGCACAACCCGGCCACGTGAATCATAAGCTAAGTCCTCTATTTCCGGTTCGCGCAAAAGGATAAAAATTTCTCGGACAAACCGGCGATGACAATGGACCAGTCGTAAATGGATGCCGCGTGGTCAAACGCTGCTGCCGCCATTTGCGCCATTTCATCCCGGCTTTCGACGGACGTCATATGCAAAATCGCATCCGGAAAATCAGATAATTCACGCACCAGAATATGTCTGCCATCGGCCAGGTCAAACCCCCTCGCACCAAATGGCGTTGTCAAAACCGGTATGCGCCAGGCAATATATTCAGATAATTTCATATTACTCCCGCCGCCGCTGGTAACCGGATTCAGCGCCACCTGGGCGGCCCGAAACACCACATTTTTTTCACTTTCTGAAAGAACGCCGAGCAAACGGATATTTTCCGGAATCCCATTTCCGGCCAATGAATCACAAACCGATCCGATCACAAAAAAAGCGATATTGTCACATTGGTACGCCACATCGCAAAGGCTTTTTAACGCCTCATTATTCGGGCCATGATTGCTGCCCATAAACACCGCCACCGGCACGTTTACGCCAAGACACTCCCGCAGCGCTTCTCCGGAAAGCATGCAATCAAACCGGACTTGCTTAAAATCCATGCCATTCGGCGCAATCATCGTCTCAGACAATTCTCCGTACAATTGCCGGAATCGCTTGGCATCCGCATCAGACACGCAACTGACCAGACCGGCATCCCTGACGCACGCCTGCTCAACGTCACGAACCAGTTCCAGGGCTGCATTCCGTTTTTTTGATGGCGGCAGGATCGCGGCTTTCATATCCGCTTCCACATTGTGCGCATCCAGCCAGATCACGCCGTCCCAGACGCTTCGAACCGCGCGGTAGAGATAGGGATGGGCGCAGATCACCAGGGCCGCATCCTGCACCGTTTGTCTGAGTGTCTCACAATAATCCGGATTCAGGGCATAGCCGTCGATCGCGGCGATATCACTGACCGAGGCTTTCAATTCCAGGCTGAGGGCGCTATCCGCTTCTTCCTGGGGACGAGACATGGGCACACATATTTCAGTAACGCCTTCGTCCAGGGCACACTGAAGCCCATTCGAGCCTGAAGTTCCGAATGTCACGAGGGTCACGTCCGCGGCTACCCCCAGATTCCGGCACAGATAATACACCCGTTTCTGCCCCCCGCTGACCGGCTGATGCACGGAAAAATTATTCACCACCACAATTTTTTTTCGCCCCGGTCTTTGTCTTCCCAAACAATGGGTTTCAGTATCCGGACGCGACCCGGAAAACGGTTCATTAAACAATTGCGCCACCGTATTTTCCCAAGTGATATGTTGAACGCTCTCACGGGCTGCCTGTCCCATATGAATTGTTTCATCCCGGTTTTCAATCATCCGCCCCA
Source organism: Desulfobacteraceae bacterium (assembly GCA_027353395.1). Classification (GTDB taxonomy): domain Bacteria; phylum Desulfobacterota; class Desulfobacteria; order Desulfobacterales; family Desulfosalsimonadaceae; genus SURF-3. The sequence continues at coordinate 2,806 of DAIEHU010000192.1, read as the reverse complement.
TGGCTTTCGCCAGCGCATCCGGGGCCGGCTGAACAATATACCCGTTCACACCATCCTTCACTAGCTCCGTCACCCCGCCGGCATCATGCACGGTCAGCACCGCTTTTTCACACAGCATCGCCTCCAGTGTAATCAGCCCGTAATCCTCATCGTAGGGAATAAACGGGACAAAAAGAGCGCCGGCGTAATATTCAATTAATGCCGCATCAGACACAAAGCCCAAAAATTCGATGCGGTCGTCCCCTTCGGCCAGACGGCGAAGCCCTGCCTCCTGTCCACCGGTTCCGGCAATTTTAAAAGGGATATCCGCATCCACTTTTCGAAAGGCTTCAATTAATAAATGAATCCGCTTCAGATCCTCCATCCGGCTGGCGGTAAACAGGTAATCATGGCTTCGGCAATAAAGTCCCCGGATATCGGTGGGATGATGAATGGCCCGGACATCGATTCCCGCAGGAAAATAACCGTTCCGGCGGGCGACGTTTTCTGAGATCGCAAAATACCGGTCAATGCAATTCGGGGACAAGGCAATACTGTCCAGAAAATGGATGACCCCGCGGGTTAGCGGACTGGGGAAATCAAATGTACCGGCCGGCACGTCAGGCCTTTCCTTCAGGGCGAATAGTTCCTGAAAAAAAGGTTCCAGCAGGCGACGTCCCGGCGACGGGGAAGACAAAATCGATGTCAGGCGTTCCAGTGATTTATGGCGGGGGAGAATGGTTGCCTGGCCGCATTGGCCGTACAGATCATACACCCCCCTGCACGTATGCTGCATATAGACATCATGGGCCGGATGGGACATCATCCAGGCTGGATATTTTGTGGTAATAATCCGGTCGAAATATCCCAGATCCAAACGGGAACACCGGTAATAGGCATCCATCAGGGGCCAGAAATCCTGATCCCGGCAGGGTATTTTAATTAGTTCCGCATCGTGGGGCGTGAGCTGGTTAATAGCGGACTGCAAGCCCCAGAAGAACTTCTCCGCGCCGCCGACCAGAAACGGAATGGGCGTCGGCGCGACAATAGCGATTTTCATCTGTGATTTCCTTTAATATCAGAGAGACTTGTGAGCTATGAGGGCATAATCTCTGGGGATATCGATATAATTCTGAAGGGTATCCAGACGCCACGTTTTAAAATCAATCAACTGGCACTGATCGCCGCTCTGCTGGACAAGATAAATCGCTGTTTTCTCAAAACCCCGGAATTCCGCAAAAAAGCGGACGGTATCCGGATGCACGGGCTTTATATGACTGGCGTCCCGATAAAAATCATAAGCGCTCACCAGAATATTGGCCGGATTCGGGGTTTCAAAAATGGCAATCCCGCCCGGGATCAGAACGCGATAAACCTCATCAAGTAAAACGATCAAATGTTCAAAAGGCAAATGTTCGATAATATGAAACCCCGTCACCGCATGGCAGGTAGAGTCAGTTAGGGTTTTCAGAAACATCAGGGCGTCCGTTTCTTCCACATCCAGACCGAGATCCCGGCAAAGACGGACGGCAACCCTGTTGGTATCGATTCCCTTTGCCTTGACGCCATGATGTTTTAGAATTTCCAGCCACTCGCCCCGGCCGCAGCCGATATCAAGTGTCATTTTTTCAGAGCCAATAATAGTTTGGATAAGGGGAAGATATACCGATAAGCGTTTCTTGATTGCCTCGCGCTCTCCACGAAACTGATTTTCAAAAGCCATATATACGCCATCAAGCGAGTGATTTGCTTCTTTGCTGATTGCATCAATCTCATGTTTTTCAAAAGGCTGGGGAAAACGGCGGCGAGCCAACTCCAAAAAAAGATCCAGGCTCCGCTGATGCTGAAACATCATTTGGCGATGTTCATCCATCTGCGCCTGAACCGAAGATTGCAGACCGGTCAATTGCTCCTGAACTTTGGATTGCAGCCCGGTCAGTTGCTCTTGAACTTTGGATTGCAGCCCGATAATTCTTTCAACATCCCGGCCCTGTTTTTCCTGTCTCTGATTCAATTGTATCATGGACTGGCCCAGCCCCATCAGTGCTTGGTGGATGCCGTGGTTGATGCGCTCCTGCCAGAGGGTCACAAAACGGATGGCATCAAAAACAATCGCCTTGACTTTACCTTTTATCCCCTCCTGCTTCAACCGGACAAACAAGCCATGATAACCCACTTCCATAGCCTGTGATTCATATATTTCTCTCCGGGATGCTTCCGGCCAAGATGAGGAGATTTGTTCACTGATTCTCCGCTTCAAGGTATCGGTATCAGGGATGGATATTTTTCTATCTTCCAAAATTGAGTTCTCCCAAATATAAGATTCGCATAAATGGATAGCACTTCTAATTTGAATTATTAAATGTTGTTTATTTTGTTTAATTTATAGTATCAGAAAAAACAATCTTGTTGACACAAAAAATTTCAAAACGCCCGCCCCTGAATCAGATGAATAAAAAAATCAATTTTTTAAGAGGTTTGAATGATCAATCAAATTAAACAATTTTTCCTTCAACCATTATGTTTATCGATCAGTATCTTCTCAGCCGCTCTTATAGGCTTTTGCATTTCTCTATGGGTCATATCACCGGGGTTTATTTTTGCATTATCGGATGCCGCCAATTATCCCAGAGGTGATCAAGCACAGGCATTAACAGGCGCTATCTATTTCATTCGAGATGAATGGCGATTTCCGTTATTCGCGGTTCAAAATATTGGTTTGGGTTTTCCAATCAATGTGGCATTTATGGATAGCATCCCGTTATTTGCTGTGTTGTTTAAACTATGGTATGGTCTTACCGGTGAAATAGTCAATTATTCAGGATAT
>DAIEHU010000191.1:261-5595 GCA_027353395.1 Desulfobacteraceae bacterium | reverse complement strand
GCGCACCTGTTTGGGCGCGACCCGGTGGGCTTCACGCAGCAGATCAAGGGCTTCGGTAAAGCGCCGTTCATCCAGCAGCAGGTCGGCACGGGTTGTGAGGTGCATCAGACGCGCTTCCTGACCCAGGCCGGCCGCTTTTTCCAGATAGCCGTCCCCGGCAAAAAAACAGGAGGCTTCGCTGTCGTTGACGATGTGGATGAGCTCGTCATCCGAAAGCCGGAAGTTGAGCGGCGTCACGCTCATGCCAATCTTGGCGACGGCAAAATAGACTTCCAGATATTTGTGGGTGTTTTCCGCCAGCACGGTGACCCTGTCTCCTTTTTTAAAGCCCATGCGGGCCAACCCGTTTGCCAGCCGGTTGATGCGACGGTTGAACTCCCGGTAGGTGAGCCGGGTGGTTTCAAAAACGACGGCTTCTTTATCCGGAAAATGCAGAGCGCTTTTGCGTGGAATGTCACCTATGGTGTACATACTATCTATCTCCTATCTTTTTTTTGCTTGCTCTTACCCTTAATCTCGCCTTTACTCTTAGGATTAAGAGCAAGAATGCGGTGTAAAAAATTCATTCTTTTTAAGCCCAGGACTTGGGCAAACCCTGGAACTGCATCAACATATTTTTGCTCATTTCATTTGAAATGGGGGAGAACTGAAGCTGGTATGCATCCCTCAAATATCGCTGCATCGGATATTCCATGCAGATCCCGTATCCTCCTAAAATCTCGGCACCGTATCTTCCCGCGTGTAAAGCGCCGTCTGAGGCGACTAATTTTGCCATGGTGGCTTCCAAATGATAGGGCTTGCCCTGATCACAAAGCCAGGCAGCTTTATAAGTGAGGTTTCTGGAGTTTTCCAAGTTAATGTAAATATCCGCGAGGTAATGCTGAAGGATTTGGAAACGGCTGATAGGCCCTCCAAAGGCTTGGCGCTGCTGGGCATAAGCAAAAGCGTCTTCATAGGCGGCGGCCATGAGGCCGACCCCCATCATGGCGCATCCGATTCTCTCGGGATTTAAGACGGCGAGCATCTCATACCAGCCGTTTCCCCGCGTCCCGAAAAAATTTTCATGGGGGATTTCCACATTTGAAAAGGTGATGCCCACAGAATCACAGTGGTGGCAGCTGATCTTGGGGATACGAGTGATGGTGATCCCCTCGGAATCCGACGGTATCAGTAAAACGGAAAGAGACTGGCTTGGCTTGGCATCGGTTTCAGTTTTACAAACCGTAATCATAAAATCAGAAGCATGGGCGCCGGTGATAAATACCTTTTCACCGTTAATCACCCAGCGTCCTTCCTTTTCTTCCGCAAAAGTTGAGACGGAACCCAAAATATCGGTACCACCGGCCGGTTCGGTCAGGGCCATGCACATTTTCAATTTGCCTTCACCCAACGGCGGAAGATATTTTTCTTTTTGTGCCTTGGTGCCCATCTCCGCAATTAACCGGGTGCCGAAACCGATGGTGGTCCCGACGGCCAGGGCAACCGACATGGATGCTTTGCAGATCTCTTCATAACCGATCATACCATCCACCATACTGAGTCCTTCGCCACCGTATTCTTTGGGGATATTGTATTGAAACATACCGATGTCGACGAATTTCTGCCACAATTCCGAGGGAGGAAAATCCACGTTCTCGTCCATCCAGGCAACATAGTCCTTGCTTAATTCCTTCTTGCAGAACCGGGCCGTTTCTTTTTTGATCATTTCCTGTTCTTTAGTAAAACCAAAATCCATGAGTGTATCTCCCTATTATTTATTTACGTCGGATTTGATATTCTGCTGTTTCTGTTGCTGGGTCAGCTGATCGGGCCGGGCTCTGAACTGATCCATTAATTCCTGGATATCCGGTGAATACGTCAACCACTGGATGCCATTACGTTCAACTGCAAGGGCGGTTTCTAAGTCGCAACCATCCGCAGAACGGGCCATGATTTCCTTCCCCATCCGAAGCGCAATAGGTTTTTTAGAAGCGATATTGTTGACAATCTTTTCAAATCCGGCTTCAAATTCATCGTCAGCAAAAACCCGTGTGAGCAGCCCCATGTCATACATCTCTTTGGCTGTGTAATCTTTTCGGCCGGAATAGATGATTTCCCTGGCTCTGAATATGGGCATGCTTCTTGGCAGCCGGGCGGTTCCGCCCCAACCAGGCAGAATACCCATATTTATTTCTGTGGTGCCCATTTTTGCAGAGGCTTTGGCGTAAAGGAGATCGCAGGCAAGGGCGACTTCCAAACCACCGGCCAGGCAATGGCCGTTGATTTTGCAGATAACCACTTTTTCGCAGCTTGTAATAGCCCGCTGGACATCCAAGCCTTCATGGGACAGCCAGTTGAGACTGTTCTGATGTTCTGCAAGAGACGGAAAGATTTCAAGGTCGCCGCCGGTGCAGAATGCTTTGCCTGCCCCTGCCAGCACAACAACCCCCACGGTGAGGATATCTCTCACCCGGCGGAAGGCATCGATGAGTTCTGCAGCCATCCGCCGGTTGATGGCATTGTATTTTTCCGGCCGGTTTAAGGTGATAAAACATACGGCGTCATTTTTGCCGCCGATTTCATATTGGATCGTCTGATAATCTTCAGGTTTTAAACCGGTTTCAGCTTCGGGAGCACCTGTTACGGACTCTTCCTGATCGGCTGTTTTGATCCGCAAAGATGCATCAGCCGGCTGAAACATCGGTAATGCGCAGTCCGACGACACATCTTGAAAAACAACTTCAACATTCATGCCGATGGCCACGTTTTCAGGCTTGCAATTGACAATCCGGGTAGTCATGCGGATGCCTTCAGGTAGATCCACCATGGCAATGACATAAGGCAGATCGCCCATGAACTTGGGTTCCACCATGTCCAGCATCTCTGTAAATGTGTAAACTTTGGCTTTGCCGGGAGATTCGATCCAGGACAGATTTTCAGACCAGCATTCCGGGCAGACTTTTTTGGGGAAAAAGATATTGCTATTGCAGTCGTTGCAGTGCTGAACGAAAAGTTTGCCCTGCTTGGTGGCCTTCCAGAATTCCTTTGTCCAGGGTTGTATGACGGGTGTCGGTTTTTGAGTTTCCATTATATGTTCCTCCCCCATACGGTTGCGATGAAGTTCATGCCTGATCCGCCGGACGTGTTTTGAAATACGTATTTAGCATTCGGTACTTGCCTTGCCCCGGCTTTTCCCATGAGCTGTCGGGCGGTTTCCACGTAAGTCGCCGTGCTGACGCCGGAACCGGTGTGCCCCCGGCCGATGGCATCGCCGATGGGGGACCAGGGGCGCTTTCCGCCGGGCCAGGTGTGGCCTTCCATGAACATCTTTCCCGCCTGGCCGGGTTCGCACAAACCGACCGCCTCCATGAACAGGGGATGGCCCACCGGGTAAGCCATGTACAAATTCCAGATGTCGATCTCATCCTTTTTTAAACCGGCCTGGGCTAAAGCCTCATCCGTCCCTTTAACAAATCCTTCCAATACCTTTTCGGTGCTCCGCGTGGTGGTAAACGCACTGAAAAACCGCGTCCCTTCTCCGAGTTTGACTGCCGCGGGTCGGCCGATTTTGGCGGCTGTTTCGGCGGAAGTCACCAAAAGGGCCGCGCCACCGTCGGCCAGCACGTTGCACTCCCTCTTGCGGAGCGGGGATGAGACCATGCCGGACGACAGAATTTTTTCAATGGATGGGACTTCCTTGCCGTAAAAAATGGAATTGGGGTCAAGGGCCGCCCATTTTCTGAGCGATACGACCACCGAGGCCATTTCCTCCGCCGTAGTTCCGGTTTCATACATGTAGCGCCGGGTCATCATGGCGATGATGCCGTTGTATGTGGTTCCGTAAGGGTATTCCCATTGAAGATCGATGCCTGCTTTGGCGAAAAAGTTGATCAGGTCCGGAAGCGGTATGGTAGAGTGGACCGTCATATGCGGAATCAGGATGAATTCCGCAGCCCCCGAATTGATCATTTCCTCAGCCAGCCGCAGGCAGTTGGAGGTCGAGGCCCCGCCGGCATTGCAAATGCAGACGTCCTTGCATCCTTTCAATCCCAGTTCCTCAGGGATCATGCCGAAGGAAATTTCAGCTGTAAGCTGGGGCTGGGCCTGGGGAGCAACTGTTATAACAGCTTCCACATCGTTTTTGTGAATTCCGGCATCCCTGACTGCCTGTATGCAGGTTTCGTAAATAATGTCCCACTGAGACCGGCCCGGATACGTTCCGGTTGGGACTTCGCCAACACCAATAATTGCAAGGTTTTTCTTTCCCATTCGCGCCTCCTTTATATTAAAAATGAATAAATTATCGTTTGACATATATGATCTATTTTGTTAAGCCGATAAAAAATGACGATCTGTTTTTTTGATTACTCTATAGAAAATATGGTGTCAATATATAATACTGTCTTCTTTTGAAATCGGATGAATTAAAATAATATATTGATATTATGTAATTTTTTATGATAAGAAATCATATTCATTGCCACGGCTTTTGCTGACAGCGATATAACGATTATCCAAACTATAGAGTTAAAGTCTATAGTTTGGATAAAGGAGAATAGAAATGAGGATTAAGGAGTTGGAAGAGAAATCAGGTGTACCGCGTACAACGATTCATTTTTATCTTCGACATGGATTACTTCATTCGCCCCAAAAGACCGGTCGCACCATGGCGTACTATGATGAAACGCATCTTCAGCGGCTCAAGCAGATTGAAAATTTAAAGAAAGGCTCAAGGGTGCCGTTATCATTTTTAAAAGAAAAAATTGGAGAGACACAGATATCGCCACAGTCTATATCAAGAGATTATGACGTCAGCAAAATAGCAGCTACCACCAAAGAAAAAGCGAAAAAACGACAGGAAATTATAAAAAAAGCTATAGAGGTTTTCACCCGAACAGGCTACCATAGAACCAAAATTATGGATATTACCCATTCGCTCAATATTTCTACCGGCACGTTTTATATCTATTTTAATAACAAAAGGGATCTGTTTATTGAAGTGATTGATGATGTGTTTCGCAATATCGTTGGCGAAGCCGCCGCAGCCATTAAAGGGGAAGACGATTATCTCAAACGAATGGAAATTCGGGGCAGGGTATTTTATGAAAATTACACTAAATACAGTGAAATTTTAAATCAGTTGCGCGCTGAAATGGCAGGTGATGATCAATGGCCGGAAGAAAAAATCAAGAAAATCTATCATGGATTGACGAAGCCCGTGATTCAAGAGATCGAAACGGCTATTCAAAAAGGAATCATCAAAAAAGTCGATCCGGATCTGTTAGCTTATGCCTTGACTGGACTGATAGAAATCATGTCGTTGAGACTTTCATTGGATTGCAAATATACATTCCA
>DAIEHU010000191.1:0-251 GCA_027353395.1 Desulfobacteraceae bacterium | reverse complement strand
AAATTTTATAGCAGACTTGATTACAATTCGGTTGGTGCCAGAGTAAAAAAATATGTTTGAAGGATCATCAAACCTTCAAAAGAATAAAATGATCAGCAAAGCCTTTGTTCGATCTTTTTCAATCCACCATGCGTACAACATTCCTTTCCATTCAACTTATCGATATTCCTCACAATTAAAAAATTTTGAAATACTGAAAGAATGACAAATCCCTTCAGAGAAAAAAACTTTGCTATTATCTGGTTATCAAA
>DAIEHU010000190.1 GCA_027353395.1 Desulfobacteraceae bacterium | reverse complement strand
TTCCGATAACGGCTCAGGAATGCCCCACGATGACGCCCTGCTGGCCATTGAGCGCTACGCCACCAGCAAAATCCACACCGAAGACGATCTCTACGCAATCAGAACCCTGGGTTTTCGGGGCGAGGCCCTGCCCAGCATCGCGTCCGTGTCCAAATTCACCCTGATCACCAAAGACAGGGATTCCGTGGCTGGGACCAGTATTTATATCGAAGGCGGCAAAATCAAAAAGGTGTCGGACGCGGGCGCGCCCCAGGGAACCATGATCACCGTCGACCATTTGTTTTATAACACCCCTGCCCGGCGGAAATTCCTGAAAACCGTGACCACGGAGATGGGACATATTGCGGATGTGGTGTCCTGCTGCGCTCTGGCCCGGCCGGGCGTTCACTTCCGGCTGACCCATAACGGCAAGGAGATGCTCAACTGGCCCGCGATGCAGACGCCCATCCATCGGGTGGCCCATGTGCTGGGGGCAGACCTTGAGCCCTCGCTTTATCCTATTAATTTTTGCGATGACGCTCTGTCCCTGTCCGGCTGGACATCGGATCCGTCCGTAACCAGAGGCACTTCCCAAAAAATCCACCTGTTCGTCAACGGCCGCCTCATCCACGACCGGGGCCTTCAGTACGCGCTGTTTGAGGGATACAGGGGGCGGATCATGAAAGGCCGGTTTCCTGTGGCCGTGTTGTTTCTAACGCTGCCGCCGGACCAGGTGGATGTCAATGTGCATCCAGCCAAACACGAAGTCCGGTTTGCAAACCAGCAACAGGTATATGAATCCGTCCGGACGGCGGTGTCCGGCATTTGGAAAACAAGCCCAAAACCAGCCCTTGCATCCGCAAGGCCTGATGTAAGCATGTATCCGGAACCAGCGGCCACGGCAGTTCAGGAAATTCGTGAACTGCCGTTTGGGAGTTCTTCCCTGCCCGGTGTGGGCAGCAGGGCCTTGTCCCATCGTTCGGAGCCGGATACGGCGGAGATAAGGCAAAAGAACCAAAATCCGGAACCCTTTCCCGAATTCCCGGCGAAAACCGGTTCCCCTTTTTGTCCGGCACCTCCGCTCGCCCAGCAGGCCGGGTTATGGGTGCGCAAAAAATTCGCTGACGCAACGGTCATCGGCCAGTTCAACAACACCTATATCTTATGTGAGGGAGACGGCGAGCTGATCGTTGTGGACCAGCACGCGGCCCATGAACGCATCGCCTATGAGCGCCTCAAGGCGGACCGGCGAGGCAACCGGCCGCCGGCGCAGAAGCTCATGATCCCCGAGACTTTTGACCTGGGATACCGGGAAGCCGCCGTCATTTGTCAAATGATGGGAGATCTGAATTCCATCGGCCTTGAAATCGAGCATTTCGGCGGCAATACCTTTGTGGTTAAATCCGTGCCCGCGCTGCTTGCGGACCGGGAGATCAAGCCGCTGATTATTGAGATCGGCGAGGCCATGACCGCCTATGGGTATGCGCCCGGCCTGGAAGACGCCCTTGACCAGTGCCTCATCCTCATGGCCTGCCACGGCGCCATCCGCGCCCGCCAGACGCTGTCGCCCAGGGAGATGAAAGAACTGCTGGTCCGGTTAGATGGTTGCGACAACCCTTATCATTGCCCCCACGGCCGCCCCACATCCATCCACTGGCCGGTTTCCATGCTGGAAAAAAGCTTTAAGCGGACATTGTGATGCGACACTGAACCGGACAGCAAGATGGTTCAATCGTTTCCCAGCACCATCAGGGAGGACGTGCTGCGGGAGATGTCTCTGCCCTGGTCGTCACGGACAATGCAGTCAACGATGATGACGCGGCGGCCCCTTTTGAAAATAGTGGCTTCGGCGATGAGCCGTCCTTTGCTTGCCTGGGATAAAAAGTTATTTTTAAGCTCGATGGTGGTGACGTTCTCACCTGGCTCAAGGGTGGTCATCACCGCATGGGCCACGGTTTCGCTGGAGAACGCCACCGACAACCCGCCCTGCATGATCCCTGCCCCTTGAATGAACTCAGGACGAATGGCCATGCTGAACCGGGCGTAGCCCTCCCTGATCTCCTCCAGTTTCATCCCCATGAATGATAAAAAGGGGTTGTTCACCGCTTCGCCTGCTGTCAGCTTTTTCAGATAAGCCGAATAATCGAACATATTTCATTCTCCAATGGTTCTTGAATTCCTGATAATTCCGTCATGCCGGACTTGATCCGGCATCCAGTATTATGCCTGCCACACAAGTCCAGTCTACGCCGCCCTACTCAACCCCCAATGTTTCCCGCAACTCTTTGAGCGCCGGCCCATCCGACCGCCAGACATGGCAGGTATTTTCCAGAAACTTCAGGGCCGCTCCGGAAACCGAGGCACGGTCCACCGGATTCTGGGCCACAGCCGCCCACGCCCCCTGAACAGCGGCCGGGGCCATGGCCAGAAGCAGCGCCACCAGATGGGAGCATCCGTTTGCGCCGCCCACCAAGGATTTTACCTTTTCCGAAAAACCGGACTTGATGCTCATGCCCACCACGGGCTCTATGGAATTCTCAACCTCCCGGCAATTTTCCTTGGGCACCGTATGCATTTCCACATCAATGGCTTCGATGCGCAAACCCGGCCCCCGGACGATCATCCGGATTGTCATATCATGCACAACTCCGGGCGGACGGCATTCGCCGCTCAAATAATAGGTCGTCCGCGGCCGGTTGTCCGTGAGCCGGCCCTCCACCGCCACCGCGTCCGGCTCAAAAATATATGTGCTGATCTCTATGGCGCGACTGTGAATTTTCTTTTCCCGATCAATTGTTATCATTTTCATTTCCTTTATGGTATCTTTACGAGGCCGGTTGACATCAACGCGGCCAAACGGATTCCGTTCATCTTAACATAAACGATTATGAAATACGATCAAAGCTTTATGAAGATAATTGAAAATGGGATATAAGGAAATCACGGTTCAGATGCCCACCGGTTTTGAGCCGGATGAGCTGAAAAATAGGATTGAAAAAGCGTTGGGCATCCGGGAATTTTCCTACCAGATCGACAGCAAAAGCCTGGATGCCCGCAAAAAAAGCCATATCCACTGGCTGGTGAAGGTGGGCGTGGCCTCCCCCCGCATTCCTGGACCAAACCCGGAACCCGGGCCCCAACTCACCATTCCTTATCAAAAACGGCGCAAACGCGTCATCGTCGTCGGCAGCGGCCCGGCCGGATTTTTTGCCGCCTATGTCCTCCAGAAAGCCGGGTTTGAAACAGCCATCATCGAACGGGGGACCGATGTGGCCCGAAGAGCTGACGGGATCAACCGGTTTGAAGGCACCGGCGCGTTTGACCCAAACGGCAACTACGCCTTTGGAGAAGGCGGGGCCGGCACGTTTTCCGATGGCAAACTCACGTCCCGGACCAAACGCATCTCCCTTGAAAAAGAGTTTATGCTGGCAAGCTATATCCAGGCAGGCGCGCCGGAAGAAATCCGGTATCTGGCCCATCCCCATCTGGGCAGCAACCTTCTAAAAAAAATCGTCGTCAATTTAAGAAAAGATTATCTGCAAATCGGCGGGGTCATGCGCTTTGAAACAGAAATAGAGGATCTGACGGTCCAGAGCGGGCGCGTCCTCGATGCCATCACCCCAGGCCGCGAGATACCGGGGGACTATTTTCTCATCGCCTCCGGAAACGCCGCCCATGACACCTGCCGCATGCTCATCAAAAACGGCGTGTTGTTCCAGGCCAAAAGCTTCGCCATCGGCTGCCGGGTGGAGCATCCCCAGGAATTGATCAATCTTGCCCAGTGGGGGCGGATAAAGCTTCCCGGCGTCAAGGCCGCCGAATACCGCCTGACATTCCGTAAACCGGGAGTTCTTCCGGTATACACGTTCTGCATGTGTCCGGGCGGCGTCATCGTTCCAGCAACAGCATTCCCGGACGCCAACATCGTCAACGGCATGAGCCGGTATCAACGCGACGGCCGGTTCGCCAATGCCGCTTGCGTGGCCGCCGTGCACCCGGATCAGGTAATGGGCAAAAAAGCCGGACCGTTAGAAATTCTAGACTGGCTGGGGGCGCTTGAAAAACAATTTTACCGGTTTTCAGGCGGTTTTCAGGCCCCGTCGTGCGGCATCCGGGATTTTATCAGTAAAACCGAACCCGCTGCCCTTCCTGAATCGAGCTACCCGCTGGGGCTGAAACCCGCCCCGCTCTGGGAGCTGCTGCCAAAAGACATCAGCCTTGCCATCCGGGAAGGCCTCAAAAACTTCAGCCGGAAAATACGGGGGTTTGAAACCGGCCTTATTATGGGGCTTGAAAGCAAGACATCATCCCCGATCCAGGCCCTGCGGGACGAAAACCGGCTTTGCCTGGGTTTTGACAATCTTTTCATTATCGGCGAAGGCAGCGGCCATTCCGGCGGCATCATTTCCAGCGGCGCGGACGGCATCCGGGCCGCCATGCGAGTCATCGGGAAAAACGCTTGACAGGCGCTGCCAACAAAAAATAACGTTGTTTTTACCAATAAAATACGGAAAATTAAAGCTGACGACACGAGATCATTCATCATTACCATCAGGTTTGGAGGACACAACCATGAAACGAACAGCCGTCATTTTCATCACGGGAGCCCTGCTCTTTTTTTTAACCGCCTGTGGCGCCGCCCGCTGGGAGCGAACCCCGATCCTGGAGGGGTCGAGGGCCACCGTCAACCTGGAATACCGTGTTGAAAAAAGCCAGATTGTGCCCTGGCAATATGAGCATCCGTACCAAATGCCCATCGAAAACATGACAAAACTCCTTGGCGACCTGGTGTATGCTGAAAAAAGCATCCTGATCGGCGGGAACAAAGAAACACCGGTGTTTCAGGCCATCGAAATCGCGACATTGGCTCCGGCTCTGACCGATGCGCTGGCCAAAGCCACCCCTGACCAGCGGGTCCAGTTCACCTCTTTCAACAAAGGCGGCGGTTTTCTGTTTAAAAATACGCGAAAAACCGAGGGCGTCCTGTTTGTAAAACCAAAAGGCCGGATCAATCTTGCCTTTAACATGATCAATGCCGATGCGGCTGACGCCGATAGCCAGTATGGGCCGCAAATATATACGAATACGGACCCGCTCAAAATCAAATACGCCGATACCGCTCTTGTCCCCAATCCTCTCTATGCTGAAATGCAGAAGCTTCAAAACGGCAACCCCGCATCCATGTGGATCATAGCCGATGCGGCGAAGCTTCAGAAAGCAGCGGCGTCTCTCCCGAAACCGGAAGCAGCAGCCCCCGCGCCCGGTACAGCCACGCCTCCACCGGTTATGGGCCCGCAGCCGGAAACTCGCGCGGTTCAGCCTTCGGCGGCCCCGGCGGGCAATGCGTCCCCGAGCGCCACAAATGAAGACATTAAAAATAAACTTAAATACTTAAAAGAATTGTACGATGGCGGCCTGATCTCCGAGCCCGAGTATACGGCGGAAAAGAAAAAACTGCTGAAAAAAATCGAATAGGCATTTTACCATACCGGCATGTATAGAACAAAATTTTTAAAAGATACAGAATCCGCAAACGGTTCGGTCCGCGTGACATGGATGGGGACAGCCGGGCTTTATGTGTATGACGGCGAAACCGGCATATACATTGACCCGTTTGTGAGCCACTATGGCCTGCTCAAGATCG
>DAIEHU010000018.1 GCA_027353395.1 Desulfobacteraceae bacterium | reverse complement strand
CAGTTGAAGCCGGGTGTCCTTCTGGGTTTCGGCCCGCGGCTCGTCCACCTGCTCGATGGTTTGAAAGGGAAGCACGATATTGCAGACATCATTGGTCTTGCCGTTCCATACCAGCTCCACTTCCCGCTTGTCCTCAAAAAGCAGGAAACGGTATTTGTCCGGAAGGGGCTTGTCGGCTTCGATAAAGCGGATGATTTCCTGTTGTTCCTGTTCGGTCAGCCTCGGCATGAACATTCTCCGCGCGATGTGCAAGGCAAAAAATCAGCCTCTGATTTCAGGGAATAGCGCTGTGTTTAGCGAATAATTGCCTGCGATAATACATATTTTGAATACTATTGGCAAGATATAACACAATCGCGGCCAACAACCCGTCGGCGTTTGCCCCGCGTGAAACAGCCTCTCTCAGATATTACGAAAAAAGAAATAATCGGCGTTCGATTATGGTCACCCGCTCTATTTATGCCATCGAACAGCACCCATAACCAGCCCCCCGGTTCAGGGAAGACGGTCGTTCTCTTGTTTTTTACTGACATGTGGATTGAGGCGACGGAGGCTTACCGTTAGTACGTTGAGGAGCCGAGGACGAGCCAACGAAGATAGCGCCATGATTTGGGATTGGAATTAATCTTCCCGGGTTTATAATTGATGCGCTCCGTGAGCAATGTAAACGGACTTGGAAGGGGAATGGCGGTGATTATGTTTTTTATCAAGCATTACTATTGTTTACCCCCGTCCAAGATGATGGGGAGAGGTTGGAAAAGGCGTGGAATTGTACCAGAGTTCTACCAGACTTGGAAACACCAGATTTTTAACCGACCGGAGATATTAAATAAAAATGGTCGGGGCGAGAGGATTTGAACCTCCGACACCTTGCACCCCATGCAAGTGCGCTACCAGGCTGCGCTACGCCCCGATATATCTGGCCGACCCTCAAAAAAAGTATATTGCATTTAACATGGGGATATCACCATGTCAAGCCCCGAATCATGAATCATTTGGATTTCTTTTGCGCCGCTGGAATGGTGTGGCCGCTTGACTTTAACCGAAAAGAAATTAATTTTGAAAGACGGAAAGATCACATTTGATGATCCTGAAAAAAGTCGATTTAATAAAGGAGTGTGTGACCATGCCCATATATGAATTTGAATGCCAGTGTTGCCATCACCGGTTTGAACGATTGATTCTTCCGTCGGAAGACGGAAATCCCCCATGCCCCAAATGTAACCATCCAGATACGCGCAAGCTTATGTCGGCGTGCAGCAATGTGACCCTTAAAATTCCGGCGGGTTATGGCGGCGGGGCGAAGTCTTCGGGCTGTGCGCCGGCAGGGTGAGGGATTTAAATACTTCTCCCAGGCGGGAGAATCTCACGGATGCAGCGCCAATCCATATTCCTGTAAAAGGGCTATTCGATATTCAGCGGGTGAAAGCAGTCTTCATGGGGTGGGGCTTCCATATGTACCGGGCTGGCCGTTAAAATAGTTTTTAAGCCATTGGGAAACGCCTTGCATGTTTTACAGATTTCAATTTTTTTCCGCCAGTTGTGATGATCGATACCGCTGCAAATGGTGCCGTTGATGAACCAGCAGAGGGTGCCGGCCTGGAATTCCCACGCCGGGCAATCCTCTTTCCGGGATTTGCTGCATTTATTAATCATCCAGCAGGGCTTGACCGGTGTCGTGATTTCATCTTTTTTGGCGCAAAGAAACAATATCTGCCGTTCGGCGTGGGCCGGGATAGAACGCCAGCCCTGTTCATAGCTCCGAATGGCTTTGACGGATATTCCAAGCAGGCGCGCCATTTCTTCCTGAGTCTTTTTCAGTTTTTTGCGAAAACCTTGAAATTCGTGACTTTCCATTTTTCCCCATTTTTTGTTAGAGCATATTTTTTCTATCACATTGTGCCAGAGGTATGTCAAGAACAAAGATGATATGTTCAACCGGCTTGAACATATTGGATTTCAAATCTTATCCGTATAGGGGGAAAAAGTCTACCCGGAATGGAATTTAGATGATAAAGTACATAAGGATTATCCTTTTGTTTTTTTAGATGCGCGATCAGACGCTAATCCTTGAATATTCAACATTCCGCCGGAAGAAAGGAGATGCGATGCCCATACCTGGAAATCTGTTGACCACTGCCATGGCGGTCATGCCCCATACTGATGTGGAACGGGCTCTCTCAATAGCCCTGACCATGGACATTCCTTTCTGGCCCCAGCTGCCGCGGCTGAACTACTATGAGGACATGTACGTGCAGGCGGCCGAGCATTTCCCCGGTATTGTGCTGGACCTGGAAAACCGGACGCTCAAGTTTTCCCTGGATAAATTTATCGAAGAGCTTGAAAATGTGCTGGCGAATTTCGACTCTCCCGGAATATTCGACATCAGTCCCTTGTATTCCGCCGTCTACCACCGGTTTCTGGAGATGGATCTATCGGATCGGCCCGCGATCCGGGGCCAACTGGAAGGCCCCATCAGTTTTGGTTTCAATATTGCGGATCAGGATGACCGGCCCATTCTTTTTGATGACACGGTGCGGCCGTTTATGCTGGAATTCATGGCCCGCCGGGTCAATGTGCAACTGGCGCGGCTCAAAAAGATGAACCCCAATGCCTTCATGTTTGTGGATGAACCTGGCCTTCAGTTTCTCTTTTCCGCCATGGCCGGATACGGGGACGCGAAGGCAAAAGGGGATCTGGAGATTTTTTTTAACATGATCGACCGGCCCAGGGGTATCCACTTGTGCGGCAACCCGGACTGGGACTTTCTGCTGAATCAGGACATGGAAATTCTGTCTCTGGATGTTTACTCAAACAAGGAAGTGTTTCCCAATTATGTCTCGTCCATCCGGCGGTTCCTGGATCGGGGCGGCGTGCTGGCGTGGGGGATTGTGCCCACCAATTTTGAACCGTTTGAATCGGAGAATCTGGCGTCTCTGGCGGCGCAACTGGAATCGGTCTGGCAGCGGCTCATGGACAAGGGCATTGACCGGGATCAGTTGCTGGCCCAGAGCCTGATTTCCCCGGCCACCTGCTGCCTGGTGAATCCGGACGGGGAAAAAACCGTGGAAGCCGGGTTCGCGTTGGTGAAAAAATTATCCCGGCAGTTGCAGGAAAAATGGATAAAGTAAGAGACATGGCAAAAAACGAAAGCTTTGAAAAACAAACTTGGAAGCCCGGCAACGTACTCTCCCCTCTGCCGGTGGTGCTGGTGAGCTGCGGGGGTGTCGCCGGCTGGAAGCCCAACATCATTACCATCGCCTGGACCGGCAGCGTATGTTCTGACCCGCCCATGCTTTCCATTTCCGTTCGCCCGGAGCGCTATTCTTTCGGCATCATCAAAAACACCGGAGAGTTTGTGGTGAATGTGCCATTCCGGCGGCAGGCCAGGGCGGTGGACTGGTGCGGCATGGTTTCGGGCCGGGATGTGGACAAGTGGGAAGGCGCGGCGCTTTCCCAGGCCCCGGCGCTGAAGGTGCAGTGCCCCATTATCCGGGAGTGCCCCATCCATATCGAATGCCAGGTCCGGGAAACCCTGAACTTGGGTTCTCATGTAATGTTCGTGAGCGAGGTGGCGGCCGTTCAGATATCATCAAGCCTGATCGACGCCAAAGGCCGGTTCCGGCTGGAAAAAGCCGGTTTATTGGCCTATGGCCTGGGCCAGTATTTTGAGTTGGGAGCCGTTATCGGCCGGTTCGGGTTTTCGGTGCAAAAGCGCAAGCATAAATCCCGGCGCTGAAAGGGCTGTCATGAGAGAATCGTTCCTGGATGCGTCATCATCATTAAATTAAGCGAAAGGAGTCGGTAAAATGAAAAAAAATTTTATGAAATCAATTTGTTTGTTGCTGGTGGGATGCCTTTTATCCCTGACGGCCACCGGATGTTACGGCCGGTTCGCCCTGACCCGGAAAATTTATCAGGTCAACGGGTCCATCGGAGACAAATGGGGCGATTCGGTGTTCACCTGGATTCTTCTGATACCATATGGTATCTGCGCGGTTATGGATTTGGCGCTTTTCAATGTCATCCAGTTCTGGACAGGCCGGAATCCCATTGCCATGGGGCCGGAGGACAGGGATACCCAGTTGGTGTTTCAGGGCAATCGCATGTATGAAATTACGGCGACCCGGAACCGGTTTGACATCACGGAATTTACGGATTCCGGACGCAATAAAACCGCGGGTCTGGTTTATGATCCGGAAATGAAAACCTGGTATGCTGAAAGCCTGGACGGTGGAAAAATCAGGGTGGCGGAAATGGAACCGTCCGCCTTTGGCCCGGTGCATTTTTCAATCCCAATGGCGAAATGATTCTCCTGGAATGATAACCGGGGAAATACCGGAAATCAGATGCCGTTCCATCCGTCAATTTTTTTTAAAAAAATGCCGGAGTTGACCTAAGTCAAGGAAACAGGCCGGCATCCGGCGTAGGGTGAGATCAAACGGAAAAATAAACCCGATTAACTTGATGGATCACCATTGAACCAATCATTAAAAAAAAGGAGACCCCCCATGTTTTGTTATCAATGTGAACAAACGGCAAAAGGCGAAGGCTGCACGGTAGGCGGCGTATGCGGAAAACAACCGGATGTGGCCGCGCTTCAGGATTTGTTGCTCTATGCAATCAAGGGACTGTCCCTGATTGCTCTTGAGGGCCGGAAAGTCGGCGTCAAGGACGTGGCGGTTGACGGATTTGCGTGTGAGGCGGCATTCTCAACGCTAACCAATGTGGATTTTGACCCGGACCGGTTTGTGGCGCTTATCAACAAGGCGGTGGTGTATCGCAAAACATTAAAGCAGAAAGTCGACGCCGCCGGTGGATGGACCGACTACAAAGACGGGGCCGCGACATTCGCGCCCGCATCCGACAAAGCCGGCATGGTGGCCCAGGGTGAAAAAGTCGGTGTCTTGGCGGATCCGGACCTTAATCCGGATATCCGGTCTCTGCGCGACATCCTGACTTACGGCATCAAGGGCGTGGCCGCTTATGCGGATCATGCGGCGATTCTGGGCCAGACGGACGACAAGGTGTTTGATTTTATTTACGAAGGACTGGCTGCAACGCTTGCCAAGGACCAGTCCGCAGACGAGATGCTGGGTCTGGTTTTAAAATGTGGTGAAATCAATCTCCGGGCCATGGAATTGCTGGATGCCGCCAATACCGGAACTTACGGGCATCCGGTTCCCACCGCCGTGCCTCTGGGGGCAAAAGCCGGAAAAGCGATTCTGGTATCCGGCCATGATTTGAAGGATCTGGAGGAACTGCTCAAACAAAGCGCGGGAAAGGGCATCAACGTCTATACCCACGGCGAGATGCTGCCTTGCCATGGATACCCGGAACTGAAAAAATATCCGCATTTTTACGGGCATTACGGCACTGCATGGCAGAACCAGAAAAAGGAATTCGCCGAATTTCCCGGTGCGATTCTCATGACCACAAACTGCATTCAAAAGCCCAAAGAAGACTATAACGCCAATATTTTTACCACCGGGCTGGTGGGCTGGCCGGGCGTGACCCATATCGCGGACAAGAATTTCAAGCCGGTCATTGACAGGGCCTTGGCGTTGCCCGGATTTCCCGCGGATACCGATAAAGGCACAGTGACCGCTGGATTTGCGCGAAACGCGGTCATGGGCGTGGCCGGCGCGGTGATTGACGCGGTCAAAAATAAAGCCATCCGTCATTTTTTCCTGGTGGCCGGGTGCGACGGGGCCAAGCCGGGCAGAAATTATTACACGGAATTTGTGGAAAAGATCCCGAATGATTGCGTGGTGCTGACCCTGGCCTGCGGCAAATTCCGGTTTTTTGACAAAAAACTGGGCGATATCGGCGGGATTCCAAGGCTTCTGGACATCGGGCAGTGCAATGACGCATATTCCGCGATTCAGATCGCGGTGGCCTTGGCCAATGCTTTTGAGTGCGGGGTTAACGACCTGCCTCTGTCCATGATCCTGTCCTGGTATGAGCAGAAGGCCGTGGCGATTCTGTTGACTCTCTTATATCTGGGCATTAAAGACATCCGCCTGGGGCCCAGCCTGCCGGCGTTCATCACGCCCAATGTGCTCAATATTCTGGTGGAAAAATTCAATATCATGCCCATCAGTACGCCGGATGCGGACTTGAAAGCCATTCTGGGGTAAGGATATAGGCTGTATGGGGTTAAACTTCAGGGCGGGCGGAATGCATCATTTTTAAATGGCCGCATTCCGCCTGTCCTGTTACCCGTTAAAGGAGACGTTTCCATGCTCAAAAAAATTCCCCTTTTTGAAGAAAACACCTTTCATGAAAGTCATTTTATGAAACTGCTGGCCCATGAGTCCCCGTATTTTAAAATCATCAATTTCAATTTCAAGGCCGGCCAGGAACTTCCCGTTCATTTCCATGATATCGACGGCCAGCTCAGCATCGTCATTCTGGAAGGAACCGGTGAATTCATGGGCAAAGACAATAGCGTTATTCCCGCCAAACCTGGTGATCTGCTGATTTCCGATATCAGCGAACCCCACGGCGTCCGGGCCATTACAGACCTTCGGGCGCTGGTGACCATTGCTCCGCCTATTTGAGGCGGAATAGCTGTTGTTCCAAATGGTTATGAATGGTTTAAAGAAAAAAACGAACCAATATTTACTGTCCGCGTGCTTGGACGGCAGCGCCAAAATTTTTTATCCCAATTCGCATTCGGGCTGTGGCGGCAAAGACTGCCTCGCCGACTCTTTGCCGCCTTGGGCCATCTTGAATGCAAAATGGAATGAACATCAGGAGGGATGGATTATGCTGGATCATCGTCAGCGCGGCATATCCGGTCCGTCATCCATTGATCTGCCGGAAGATGACGTGATGGCGGCCATGAAATTCATGCACGGATAGAAAGGAGCCTTATTATGAAACCCCGCGGCCAATTGATGATTGAACACCGATTAATTGAAAAAATGCTTCATGTCATTCAAAACCAAATACCACTAATCGAAAAACAAAATCGTGTAGACCCTGTTTTTATTGATACAGTTGTTGATTTTATAAAAATCTATGCTGACCGGACGCACCACGGCAAGGAGGAAGAGATATTGTTCAGGGCGCTTTCCGCGAAAATCATGGCATCTGAAGACAAGAAAATCATGGCCGAACTGATTGAGGAACACAAATTCAGCCGTCAGGTTACCGCGGATATGGTACAGGCTGGAAGGGAATATCGCGACGGCCGGATGGAAGCCTTAGCAGCCATCACGGAGAAGTTGAGGATTTTGGTGGACTTTTACCCGAAACACATCATCAAGGAGGATAAAGTATTTTTTCCGAATACTGAAAAATATATCCGTCAGGAAGAACAGGAAAACATGCTTGACGAATTTAATGAATTTGACAGGAAGATGATACACGAAAAATACGCATCCGTATTGGAAAGTCTGAAGTAATTCCGTTTCAATTTAAACCATCCCTCTCCCCGGAAAAACCGGGAAGAGGGGGAAATCGGTCCCGATATTCGTAAAAAAGCAAAATGCACCGCCGGTTTTTCCGCTACTTGGCGACCGGCGCCGGTTTTTCCGGATTCTGCGTGCTGCCGGTGGCGCCGGGATAATCCACGGCTTTATATGCCTTCCGGTTGTGGGAAATCATGTCATTGGCTTCTTCCATAAAGTTATTGTACCGTTTTTTTAATTCATAGAACCCGTGCCACCAGGTATAATCCGGCGCCATCATGGCCGTCCCCATTCTTGCCCGCCGTCCCTCATAATGCCATAGTTCATAAAATTCGACTTCCATTCGTTCATCGAACATCCGGCTGGGATCCAGCAGCCCTTTTTCATTCAGCGAATCAAAGGTTTTTTTGGCCGGCGCATAATAGATGGTGTTGTATTCCTCGACAACCTGGTCGAGCTGGGCGAAATGGCCGTCGATCCATTCCCTGCCGTGGCACTGGGCGCAGACGGTTTTCATTTTTTCCCGTTCGATTTTATAATCGGTTTTGGCCGGAAGGGGCTTGAAATCCGCCGGCCGGATGGTCAATGGGGCCTGAAGTTCCCACGCCAGTCTTTCCGTGACATCATGGGAGGTTTTCACCGGACCCGCGCCGGACATATGGCAGGAAGCGCAGGTGGGGCCACGGAAATCAACCCCCGCGGTCCAGGTTCCCGGCGCGGCGTTCCAGTTGTATTGGTCACCGAAACTATCGTAAATATCGCCGTGCTTGGACTCCTTGAATATTTCGATTTGCGGGTGATCCGGCCCTAGGTGGCACTGGCCGCAGGCCTCGGGTTTTCTGGCTTCCATGAGGGAAAACCGGTGCCGGGTATGGCAGCTGGTGCAGCTTCCCTTGCTGCCGTCCAAATTAACCCTTCCCACGCCCGCGTTCGGCCATGTGTCTTGCGCCAACCCGCCGTCCTTGACTTTCAATACCGTGCCGTGACAGTGATAACAGCCCGCGGTGCGTTCCAGATCGCTGCTCATGCCGAGCTTCAGCCAGGGATCGATCTGCCAGATAATATCAATGGTGTTGGCGTGTTTACTGACGGCGTATTGTCTGGCTTCATCCGGGTGGCACCGGGAGCAGTCCTTGGGCGTCACAACCGCGGAAATGGGTACTTTAAATCCCGGCCGGCCATAGGGGTTATCGGATTTCTCGTATTGCTTGTAATGTTTTTGGCTCACATCCGGATCGAATTCTTCCGCCAGGTGGCAATCAATGCAGGTGATATTGGCATTCGCATGACGGCTGTTCGCCCAGTAGGAAAATATCGCGGGATGCGCCTGTTTATGGCATTGGATGCATGCGATCCCGGCCGGTGAAATGCTTCTGTCAATTCTGAATTCTTTCTGCTTGGACATATCCTCTTTGGGCTGGGCCATGGCCGGGTTCGGGCCGCATAAGAGCATCACTCCAGCCATCATGGCAAAAAATGCAGACACATGTTTCATCCGATGCCTCCTTTTAATATTTCTGAATTTGTTTATATCGATAAATGGGCGTCGCGTTGTGAACAAGGTCGCGATGGCAGTCAACGCATTTTTTTTCCATGCCTGGAAGCGGATACACCACCGTCCGGTGGGCCAGCATGGCGCCCCGTTTGTCCGGTATATACAGGATGTTCCGGTGGCATTTCATGCACTGGGCGTTGTTAAAGGAACGGTAAGCCTTTTCCCGCTCTTCGGCATGATTGTATTCATTCTGCGTAAAATGCGCGAGAATGTCATTGGCGCCGTGAAGGGCTTTTGTATAAAAAAAATTGATTGTATCCTGGGGCGCCGGGAGATGGCAGTCCATGCAGTCGGCCACGAACCCCTGGGCGTTGTTCACATGGGTGGAGGTCTTCCAGGTGTTGTAGG
The DNA here is from genome assembly GCA_027353395.1 of Desulfobacteraceae bacterium. Classification (GTDB taxonomy): domain Bacteria; phylum Desulfobacterota; class Desulfobacteria; order Desulfobacterales; family Desulfosalsimonadaceae; genus SURF-3. The sequence goes on along the minus strand of DAIEHU010000018.1, from coordinate 7,537 downwards.
CGAACTGGATTTCATGGCATGAGGAGCAGAACTGGGGCGTCGATGTCCGCACCATGGTGTAATACATCATGGAAAATACCGGAAATCCCAGAATAATTCCCAAGCTGATCAGGAAGAGCCCTTTTATCACTGGTCTGTTCTTCATGATGCCTCCTGGTGAAATTTGTAAAAAGAACCCTTTCCGCCTGAAACGATCTGAAATTATTTTAAATAGGATGAATTCGAATCGGCCTGATAAAAAATTGTTATAGTAAAAACAGGCATATGTCAACTTGTGTTTTTGTTAAAGGCGCTGAAAGATAATGAAATGATTCAATAATTTAAAATCAGGGTTTTCGAATGCGTATTTCAGGTTTCCCCCGATTGCTTTCCGTCCAAAGTCTGTTAATAATAAAGCCGTCTGGTAAACAGTGTTTACATGAACAATCACCAATTCATCAAAAAATTTACGTTTATCAAAAGCACTATGGCGGCAGGTCAAAACGGAAAACAAACAATTTAAGTGTTTCAATGGCTGGAGGGGAAAGATGAAAAAATTGTATTTATTCGCAGCAATTCTGGTTTCAATTATTGTGGTTCCCGGCTTTGTATCCGCCGGTACGACCTGCGCCACGAAATATCCGGTGATTTTAGCGCACGGCATGGGCGCTTCCGCCCAGATATTAGGCATTGTGGACTACTGGTGGGGTATCGATAACGCCCTGGCGAACAACGGCGCCAAGGTTTATAAAACCTCCGTCAATGGAATGGACAGCACAACCGCCAAAGCCGCATCTTTTAAAACGCAATTTCTGCAGATTCTGGCGGCTACCGGCGCGGCCAAAGCCAATATTATCGCACATTCCCACGGAGCCCTGTATACCCGGTACGCCATTTCCAATCTTGGCCTCTCAACCAAGGTTGCAAGCTGGACCAGCATGTGCGGCCCCAACCGGGGTAGTTATATCGCTAACCTGGTCTGCTATAACACGCCAACTTTTATAAGAAATGCGCTTGGAGGCTCCCTTAACTTCGTTTATGCCTTTATTTTCGGCGACACCAGCCCCAACAGCCTTCAGAATGGATACGATCTTTGCACCGATTATGTGATCAATACCTTTAACCCGAATACCCCAAACAAGACGGGTGTTTATTATCAGAGCTGGGCATCCAAAGGCAAAACATCCGTTCCGGACATCATCCTCGAACCGACCTGGCTGATTCTTCTGGCCCATGACGGCGCAAACGATGGTCTGGTCGCGGAAAGCAGCGCCAAATGGGGAACTTACAAGGGATGCCAAAGCGCGGCATGGTACAGTGTAGGGTGCGATCATTTGAATATGGTCGATCAGATCTTCGGCGTCACGCCTGGTTTTAATGCGCCCGCGTTCTATGTCAGCGTTGTCAGTGATTTAAAGAACAGGGGGTATTGATACATAATTTTTTCTTGCTAATTTAACATAAAAAACAATAAATCCAAAGGGGGGCTCCATTCAAGGCGGCCCCCCTTTTATTATTTTTGCGTCCGGATATTTCTTCCCAAACCATCTGTTAAAGGCAGTATTCAGCATGAAGCCATCAAAAAAAAATAAAGTCAGAATCATTGCTTTTGGCGCCCTCGTTGTAATTCTGGGCGTTATCGGCTATATCCTGTATCCCAAGGAATCAAAGCAGCCGGAATATATTTTTGACAACAGCCATCATATCCCCCTGGCCGATGTTGAAGCGGCCCTGACACCGCTTCCCATCGCGCATTATGACGTTAAACCCAAAGATGGCCAGGCGATTTCATCCCCCGATGACCCGAACCCCCAGGAATTGCTGTATAACGGCAAGCTGATTAATTCCCGCAACACGCTTAAGTATTTTAAATATCTTGAATATCTTTTTAAGGCGGCTCCTGATATGGCCGATCATTTTGAAAAGGTGCGGGCCTATCTGTTTGCGCATTTTTCTCCCTCGGACGCCCAGCTTCTTTTTGACACATATCAGAATTACCTGAAATGCGAGATGAGCCTGACGACGGAATTTAAAAATTTGTCGGCGATGACATCCGCTGAAGAAGCCATTGCGTTGCTGGAGCAGATTCAGGCGTCCCGGCGCGCGCAATTGGGCGCGGAGCTGGCTGACACGATATTTGGCGCGGATGTCAAGGCCAAGGAGTATGCGCTGCGGCGGGCCGAAATAGTCAATAACAAGGATCTGAACGGAAGCGAAAAGGAAATGATGATTCGGCAGCTCAATCAGGATATGTGGGGAGAAGATGCGCAAGCCGTGGAGAAGCGGCCGGAACCCTATAACCGGTATTCGGAAAAGTTGGATATTTATCAGAAAGATTTGGATGCATTGAATCCCACGGACCGCCAATCAAAAGTCCAGGAGTTCCGCGAGGAATTTTTTCCCCCGGAAGTTGTTGAAAAGATGGATGCCATCGACAAGCAAATGGCAGACGAAAAGGCCGCTGAAAAACAATATCATGAAGAGGCGGATGCCATAACCGGCAATCCGGATCTCACGGATGAAGAGAAGAACCAGCAGATAAACAATTTGCAAAATAAAACATTTGGGGATCAAGCCGATGAATTCAGGCGGCGGGAGGCCATCGAAAAAGGCCGGAAGGCGTTTATCAAGGAACACGAAGGCATGAAAAACCAAACCAATAATAATGCCGAATAGCCGTTCCATCACTATCCCATCTCCCCCGAGAAACGCGATGCAATGAGGTGAAGAATGTCAGATGCCGATACCGGAATCCGTTCCGCCCGCCGGAATGGATGGCTGCTTTTTGCCGTGATTACGCTTGTGGTGCTGTCGGCGGGCTATGGTTATTTTTATTTCGAAACCGGCCGCATCCGTCAGGAAAAATTCTCTGATCTGTCCGCCATTGCCGCGCTCAAGTCCTCTCAAATTGAACAGTGGCGAAAGGAGCGGCTGGGAGACGCCATCCGTTCCGCGACCAGCCCGTTTTTTCAGCAGGCTCTGGAAAAATGGCTGGCGGATCCCGGTAATCCGGAATTGCGGGTTTTGTGGAAACAACGCCTGAGCCGCGAACGGACGGTGAATGATTACGATGATGTCCTGCTTCTTGACCTGGATGAGCATCTTCTGATGGCGGCGCTTGACAATCCTGAACCGCTGGAACCAATCACCCGGCAGGCGATCAAAGCGGCTATCGCCAAGGGAAAACCGGAGTTCTCTGATTTGTACCGGTGTCCCGGAGATCATATTTATATGGATATCGTTGTTCCGGTTTTCAGCGTTGCCGGTTCTCCCTTGGCGATTCTGGTCATGCGTATCAACGCCGCCACCTTTCTCTATCCCCTGATTCAGTCATGGCCGACGGCCAGCCCCAGCGCCGAAACGATCATTGTCCGCCGGGATGGCGACGCCGTGCTGTATTTAAATCATTTGCGGCGTCAACCGGACATGGATCTGCGCCTCCGGATTCCGTTGACGCAAACCCGCGTTCCGGCGGTTCAGGCGGTTCTTGGCAGGACGGGCATATTCGATGGCGTTGATTATCAGGGGAACAGGGTATTGGCGGATTTGCGAACGGTGCCAGGCTTCCCCTGGCAGATGGTCACAAAGGTGGATACCAGCGAAATTATGGCGGAAGCCAGATATCGCAGCGGCATCGCCGCTTTTTTTGTAATGGTTTTCATTCTGCTGGCAGGAGCTGTAAGCGCATTTCTTTACCGGTGGCGGCAGGCCAGATTTTATAAGATCCTGTACCGCTCCGAACAGCGGCGGCGGCGGGCCATGGAGGACTTTCGCACCACTCTCATGGAGGAACAGCAAAAGCTTTTAAAAAGCGAAGCCAGACTGACCAAGAGTGAACAGAAATTGCGTTTAATATTTGAAAACGCACCCCTGGGGATATTGCATTTCGATAAAAACGGAATCATCACCGCCTGCAACGGCAATTTCGTTCAGATCATCGGTTCTTCCCAAGAAGCCCTTACTGGTCTGGATATGAGCAAACTGCCGGATACCCGCGTTGCCGGAATTCTAAAGGAGGCTCTGCAAGGCCGTACCGCATCGATTGAAGGAGACTACCGATCCGTGACCGCCCATAAAGTCACGCCGGTGCAGGTGTTGTTCAGCCCGATTGTTTCGGAATCCGGGATTGTTGAAGGCGGAATCGGCATCATTGAAGATATCACCCGGCAGCGGGAGGCGGATGCGGAGCGCGAGAAACTCGAAGCCCAGTTCCGGCAGGCCCAGAAGATGGAAGCGGTGGGCCGTCTGGCCGGTGGAATCGCTCATGATTTCAACAATATGTTGAGCATTATCAATGGATATGCGGAAATGGCCCTGATAAAGCTCGACCCGGCCGATCCCCTTCGCCCGAAAATCCAGGAAATCATGAATGCGGGCAGGCGTTCGGTGGATCTGGTGCGCCAGCTTCTGGCGTTCGCCCGCAAGCAGACCATCGCGCCGGTATGTCGGAATCTGAATGACACCGTCAGCCCCATGCTGAAAATGCTCCAGAGCCTGATCGGAGAAGATATTGATCTGCTATGGAAACCGGCTTCGGATTTGTGGACCGTCAAGATGGATCCGGCCCAGATCGATCAGATTCTGGCCAATTTAACGGTCAACGCCCGGGATGCCATCAATGGCGTGGGCAAGGTGACCATTGAAACAGGGAACGTTGTTTTTGATGCCTCGTACTGCTCCCGTCACAAGGGGTTTGTGGAGGGAGAATTTGTGATGCTGGCGGTCAGCGACGACGGCTGCGGCATGGACAGCCAGACGCTGCCTCTTCTTTTCGAGCCGTTTTTTACCACCAAGGGCGTGGGAAAGGGAACCGGGCTGGGGCTTTCCACAGTATACGGCATTGTCAAGCAGAACAACGGATTTGTTAATGTTTACAGCGAACCGGGGAAGGGCACGACTTTTAAAGTTTACCTGCCCAGGGAAGCGAACTCGGACACGCCGCCGGCGGAACCGCCGCAACAGCCGGCCAAGACGCCTTCAGGCACGGAGACCGTGCTGCTGGTGGAAGACGAGCCGATGGTGCTTGAAATCGCGAAAACCATCCTTGAACAACTGGGATATACAGTGCTGGTGACAGCCGCTCCCCGCGAGGCGTTGGAGCAGGCCGCGCATTATGAAGGGGAAATTCATCTGCTGATGACCGATGTGGTGATGCCGGAAATGAGCGGCCGGGATCTGTGGCAGCAGATTTTACCACTGCGGCCCGGCATCAAAACCCTGTTCATGTCCGGATACACGGCCAATGTGATCGCCCATCGCGGCGTACTGGACAAAGGGGTTCATTTTCTTCAAAAACCGTTTTCGCTGGAGGCTTTGGCGGTTAAAATCCGGCAGGCGCTTTCCGCATGAAGGGAAAAAACATCATTGAATTTGTCTAAATCGTGGGAATATTATACTGACTATAGATAAAATGATATATCGGAATCAATCTGAAAGTGAGGTGTGAATCATGTGGGAATACACGGATAAAGTCAAAGACCATTTTATAAATCCCCGTAATGTGGGGGAAGTCGAAAACCCGGATGGCGTGGGCGAGGTGGGCTCCATGGCGTGCGGGGACGCGCTGAAACTTTCTTTCAAGCTCGATGAAAACAAGCTGATCAAAGAAGCCAAATTCCAGACATTCGGGTGCGCGAGCGCTATTGCGTCATCATCCGCGCTTACGGAAATGTTGATCGGTAAAACCCTTGAGGAAGCGGAAAAAATCACCAACGAAGATATCGCGGACTATCTGGGAGGTCTGCCAAAAGAAAAAATGCATTGCTCGGTGCTGGGCCGCGATGCCTTGGAAAAAGCCATTTATTGTTACCGGGGCCAGGGAGAAAAGAAAATTGACGGACGGATTGTGTGTGAGTGCTTCGGGGTCACGGACAAGGAAATCGAGCGGGCCGTCAAGGAGAATCATCTTAAAACCATTGAGGATGTGACCCATTATGTCAAAGCCGGCGGCGGGTGCGAAAAATGCCATGACGATATTCAGCAGATTATCGACGCCGTTTATAACAATGCGCCGGAAACCGTCGCCGCCCCAAAAACCCTTACCAATATTCAGAAAATCCGGCTTATTGAAGAGACTCTGGAGCGGGAGATCAAGCCGGCCCTGCAAAAAGACGGCGGCAATATTGAGTTGATCGACGTGGAAGGCGACCGGGTGAAGGTAAAACTCATCGGCACTTGCGCCACCTGCAAGGCATCCCAGTTGACCCTCAAAAATTATGTGGAAACAAGGCTTCAGGAAACGGTGTCGCCTGACCTGGCCGTTGAGGAGGTGAAATAATGGATATCGTTTATATGGATAACAACGCCACGACAAAGGTTGATCCCGTGGTTCTTGACGCCATGCTCCCGTATTTCACCGAACTTTACGGCAATGCTTCCTCCATGCATTCTTTTGGCGGCGCGGTGGGCCGGGATATCGCGGCTGCCAGGGAGAAACTGGCCGGCCTGATTAATGCTGAGCCGGGGGAAATCATCTTCACCAGTTGCGGCACGGAAAGCGACAGTACGGCCATTTATGCGGCCATCCGCTCCAATCCGGATAAAAGACATATCATTACCAGCCGGGTGGAGCATCCAGCGGTGAAAAATTTATACGAACATCTCGCCAAGACCGGATACCGCGTCACCTGGGTGCCGGTTGACAAGGAAGGCGTGCTTGATCTGGATTTTCTCCGGCATCACCTGACGGACAACACGGCCCTTGTCAGCATTATGTGGGCCAATAATGAAAGCGGCGTAATTTTTCCCATTGCAAAAATTGCGGACATGGCGAGGGAAAAAGGGATTGTTTTTCATTCGGATGCGGTTCAGGCGGTGGGAAAGGTTCCGGTGGATGTCCGGCAGACGGGTCTGGACATGTTGTCCCTGTCCGGGCATAAAATTCATGGTCCCAAGGGCGTGGGCGCGCTCTATGTGCGAAAGGGCGCAAAATTTTCACCGTTTATGATCGGCGGGCACCAGGAGCGGGGACGCCGGGGCGGGACGGAAAATTCCGCATCCATCGTGGGGCTTGGACGGGCCAGTGAGCTTGCGAAAGGGCATCTACGGGAGATGGACACCCGTGTGCGGGCTTTGCGGGACCGGCTGGAGCAGGGATTGCTGCAAGCCATTCCCAATGCCCTGCTGAATGGGGAAAAAGACCTCCGGTTGCCTAATACCACCAATATCAGCTTTGAATATGTGGAAGGAGAGGCGATTCTCTTGATGATGGATCAGTTCGGAATTTGCGCATCTTCCGGGTCCGCCTGCACGTCCGGATCCCTTGAGCCGTCCCATGTGCTCCGGGCCATGGGGGTGCCGTTCACCGCGGCCCACGGTTCCATCCGGTTTTCATTAAGCGTTTATAACACTGAGGCGGAAGTCGATTTTGTGGTGGAAAAGTTGCCGCCGATTATCGAACGGCTGCGTCAAATGTCGCCTTTCTGGAAAGGGGCCGGATGCCGGTTGCAGTAATGGATGACCCGTTGTCATATAAGTTTATGGTTTTAATTTTAAGGATGAGATGAATGCCAGAAGCGAAAAACCATCACAATGATGAATCCTGCCGGGTGGCCTCGGT
>DAIEHU010000189.1 GCA_027353395.1 Desulfobacteraceae bacterium | reverse complement strand
TGCGCACATGCGGATTCGTTGAGGAGCTCTGACGGCAATTCCCTGATAATTTCCGGGGACAGCGTTATGAAATTGGTGCAGGGCCTCGGTGAACCGGCATATAAAACCGAGAAATATGAGATTACGCGGGAAAATGACGGAACCATAATCAAGACGCTGGTGGAGAAATGGTATTACTCCATCGACGGAATGTCGTATGTTGTTGAGGTCCGGGACGGGAGAGTGGGGAAAATAGAGTCTCTGGGCCGCGAGTAGTTAATAGCCTGGCTTACAACCCGGCTATTAACCAACACCATGCTGCCCCTTCATCGTAGGAGCGGGCCATGCCCGCGAAGTTGTGATTAACCAGGTATTTAGGAGATAACACAATGAAAATGTATCACGTAAAGGTCGCTGCCATGTATTTTGTCACAATAGGATCAATCGTGCTTACGCTTGTTTTGATTTTTGGGATGGCATCGAGCAGTAAATCTGACAAAAAAACAGATATAGATACACCACAACAAACTACAGAATGCGAGGCGTGGAATAATCCACCCGCTCCAAAAACCATCATCTGCTCTTCAAAATATGAGATCGTCAGCATCAGCTATGAATGGGAATATGATAGTTTGTATATAATCGGAGAGATTAAAAATAATGGCGACACGCCAGGAAGCCCTAAGCTTGAAGCAATAGCCAGGGATAAAAACGGGACTCTTGTGGATAGTGATCAATTCTGGCCGAACAGCACGGTGAATATTCAACCGGGAAGCTCGTGCGGGATTAAATTCCCAATCACAAAAAACCGTAATGCAACAAAAGTTGAGGTAAAAGTCATTTCTGAAAATATCTTTTAAAAGATATAAAATTTTTACGTCTTGCATATATTTTTTCTTGTATTCCGCATTTTTTATGTACAATATACCCGTGTTTTAAATCCATTTATCGTTTCCTCTCCCTGATGGGCAAAAGATTTTTTGCCCCTACACCTGCGCGCTCCATGTGATGACAAATCGGCCGGGAATTATTCCGGAATTCCGAGGACACCATACGGAATTCTTGTAATTTTTTTAAAACCCATCCAAATTTTCATTCGGTGGGGAATTCCATACTGAATTGATTGACATTTTCTTTTTTTATTTTTCTTGGTGGGCAAGCAAAGTAAAAAAAGAAGCCATCCCTGTGCTGCGGAAAACTCCCTGACCCCGATGGTTTCCGTGGCGTGGGCAAAAACTCGCTTTATGAGGTGGCATGCCGGGATTCGGTTTGCCGATTCCGGTTATCATAACCGGCAGGTTCATTGGCATTTATCCGCTCAAACCGTTTCCCCCCAGTGATCCACGGAAATCATCGGGCCAGGGCCGAATCGCAATGGGCAAAAAGCCGACTGGCATTTTGTCTCTATCCGGTGTCAGGCCAATGCCGGGGAAAGAACCCGGCGCAGCGCCAATGGCAGGAGCGCTATTTTTTCTGCATTGTTGAAATAGACATCGTTTTTTAATTGGATAAATGCTAAAAACGGCTACGGTGACATCTCCCTTCCGGTCCAGGGAGCGGAGACATGGGCCGGTTGCCGATGTCTCCGTGGCTTCCCGTTGATTCCCACTAATAAAAAAAGGAGAAATTGCCATGCGTAAAATCAATACAGTCAAATTGGTTTCCGTCACATCCTCGCGGGATAAAGCGAACAGGACGGCGGAAGGCCGCTCTGGCCGGAACATCGCGATGCTGATTGCCGTCTGGCTGGTAGTGATCGCGGCCCTGGTCCCCTGCAACTCCGGCTTGTCGCGGTCAACGCAAAATCCATCGCCAGTGGCTGCAAATCCGGAGGATACGGCCGCCCTGAATGGCGCGAGGCTGCTGGACACACGCTGCTCGATCTGCCACAGCGCCGACAAGCCCAGGCAAGCCAAAAAAACGCACGAGCAGTGGGAGCAGACGGTAACCCGCATGATCAGCCATGGCGCGCGGCTGACTGAGGCCGAGAAGAAAGTGCTGTTGGATTATCTGGCAAAGACCTATGGGCCGTAAGTTATATTGACAAATAATGTTAAATAATTGGAGCGGGTTATGATGGAGTTTAAAGGCGTAACGGTAATTAAAAAGGCGAATATCTACTTTGATGGAAAGGTGTCCAGCCGTTCCGTTGTTTTTCCGGACGGTTCCCGGAAGACTCTTGGCGTCATGCTTCCGGGGGAATATGAATTCAATACGGATGCCGCGGAAATCATGGAAATTCTTTCCGGAGACCTGGACGTGTTGCTGCCGGCTGCGGAAGGCTGGAAAACAGTTAAAGGCGGAGAAGCATTTGAAGCCCCCGCCAAATCCAGATTCGGACTGCGGGTCAAAACAATAACCGATTACTGCTGTTCATTTGTGGCGTGATTGTCCGCCGCCGATGGCTTTTGGTATTGTTGTCAGTGCTTCGGGGGTTGAATTCATGCAAATCTTGATCAAGGCGGCGCTCAGTGTCGGCATTATTCTCCTGGCGACAGCCATTGCCGGAAGATTTCCGTCGGCAGCCGGTCTCATCGGCGTCATGCCCCTGACCGGGGCGCTGGTTCTGGCCTGGGTGTTTCTTGAGAACAAGGGCGACCCTGAGATCATGCAGCATTTTGTGAAAGGCGCGCTCTGGGGTATCTTGCCCAGCATTCTGTTTTTTTCCGCGGCGTTTCTCTGCCTCAGAAAAGAGACGCCTCTATCTGTTGTGCTTGCCGCTAGTTTTGCCGCCTGGTTTGTTGCCGCATGTATCCACCAATGGGTGCTGAGATGAAATTGATATGGCCGTTTATCCATCAAAAGCACCTGGATTCGGCAAATACGCTGCCAATCAGCGGCAGCGAACAGAGGGGGGATTCTCCTAACTTACGTTCCGCCCCAGGCGTTCAACACATCAAAGATGGCGGAGGTCAATATTGAAAGCTGGCCGCCGGTGATGATATACGGCGGCATGATATAGACCAGTTTGCCGAAAGGCCGGATCCATACCCCGTGTTCCACAAATTGCTGCTGCATCCAGGGCATTTTAACCGGATGTCTGGTTTCCACGACGCCGATGGCCCCGATGCACCGGACATCCGCCACCACGGACAGGTTCCGGCAGGGTTCCAGTTCTTTACGCATCTGCGCCTCAATTCCCATCACCCGCTCTTGCCAAGGCGTTTCCATCAGTAAATCAATGCTTTCCGCCGCAACCGCGCAGGCCAGGGGATTGGCCATGAACGTCGGGCCATGCATCAATACCCCGGCCCCATCAGCGGAAATGCCGCAGGCGACTTTCGCCGTGGCCAGGGTGGCGGCCAGGGTCATGGTCCCGCCGGTCAACGCTTTGCCCAGGCACAGAATGTCCGGAACCACATCCGCGTGTTCGTATGCGAACATTTTGCCTGTTCTGCCGAATCCGGTGGCGATTTCATCAAAAATCAGCAGCACATCGCTTTTATCGCACAATCGCCGCAACCGCCGCAGATATGCCGGATGGTAGATGTTCATGCCCCCGGCCCCCTGAACCACCGGCTCGATGATTACCGCCGCAATTTCATCCCGGCGGCTTTCAAGCTCCTGCGTGAGCCCATCCATTTCAGACGCATCCCAGGAACTGGCCGCCGGCCTGGGTTTTGGCGCGAACAAATGCCGGGGCAGGATGCCGGTGAACATCTGGTGCATGCCGCTTACCGGATCGCAAACCCCCATCGCGCCGAAGGTGTCCCCATGATATCCGCCGTTCACGGTAAGCAGGCGGTTCTTTTCCGGCCGTCCTTTTGCAAACCAGTATTGAATGACCATCTTGATGGCCACTTCCACGGAAACCGAGCCGGAATCGCAGTAAAATACATGCTTAAGAGGTTCGGCGGCCAACGCCATCAGCCGTTCGGTAAGGGCAATGGCCGGACCGTGGGTCAAACCGCCGAACATCACATGGGACATGGAGCGGAGCTGGCGTAGAATGGCCCCGTTCAGGCGCGGGTGGTTGTATCCGTGAATCGCGGCCCACCAGGAAGACATGCCGTCAATCAATTCCCGTCCGTCCGTCAGACGCAGCGTCACCCCGTTTGCTTCCGCCACCGGATACACCGGCAGCGGCTTCGTCATGGAGGCGTAAGGGTGCCAGATATGCTCCCGGTCAAAATCAGGCCAGCACTCCGGATGGGAGGAACGTTTGAAATCAGGCATGTGCGTCACCTGGCAGAAGGAAGCGGGAAGAAAGGATGAAATCCCCTTGCTTCATCGGTGTGAAACTTGTTAGGATTAAATTTAAATCATTTGGATTCAATAACATGGACATCGCCTTGAACCTCAAAAATCACTGCGTGCAAACGGAGATCAAAAGGCAATATAACCAATTGATTTCCAATTATTTTAAGTTAAAAACAGCTGAAGACACCACCCGGTCGGAAGCGGCTCTCGGGCTGCTGCAAACAGCCTTGGAACGCCTTGATTTCGGATGGTTGCGAGTTGCGTATCCGGAATTGCGCGGCGGGGAGGATGAGATTTCCCTGACCGCCGGAACCGATGACTCCCCGTTTCTCACAATTAACGGAAGGCGAATCGATGCGACACATCCGAATCACCCGGTATGAAAATAATCTGTCTTCTTTCGGGCAAGGCATGATGGCCCGGCTTTTTATCAAGTGGCTGTGTCTGACAGGCGCAGTGTGGTTCGCCGCTTTGGCAGTGGACGGCATTTCCGTCACCGGGTTCGCCAGCGCTTTTTTTGCGGCTGCGGCTATAGGCTTTTTAAACATGGTTTTTAGGCCCATTCTCCTTATCCTGACCCTGCCCATCAATGTGCTGTCTTTCGGGCTGTTCACTTTTGTCATTAATGCGTTCATTCTCAAAATGGCTACAGTAATCCCAGGCTTCACCGTGAACGGTTTTTGGGCGGCGGTTTTCGGTTCTTTGTTCATCAGTATCGCCAACTGGGTTCTGACCCTGATGATTGGGGAAAAACGGATGTATTCCTATTCGGGAATGCCGCATCCCGGAAACGGCGGCGTGGGCAACGGGGCGGAAGATGCCCCAAAGGATACCATTGACCTCAACAAAAGAAATGACAAATGGCAGTAGGCTTTCATCTGATTTTATCCCCGAATAAATACCAGCAGCTCAGCACCGCAAAAGCCACGCCCGCCACATCAGCGGTCAGGGCCGCAGCCAGGGCGTGACGCACCCGTTTCACCTGAACCGCTCCGAAATACACGGCCAGCACGTAAAACGTCGTTTCCGATGAACCCTGGATGGTGCTCACCAGATATCCCACATAGCTGTCCGGTCCAATGGCCGGATCCTTGATCACCGACGCCAGGATGCCGTAAGCACCGGACCCGGACAATGGCCTCAAGAGGGCCATGGGAAGGGCTTCGGCGGGCAGGCCGATTTTCCCGGTGAAGCCCCCGAGGAAATTCACCATCACATCCAGGGCTCCGCTGGCCCGGAACATGCCCACCGCCACCAGGATCGCCACCAGATAGGGGATGATCTTGACGGCCACCTGAAAGCCTTCTTTCGCGCCGTCCACAAACGCTTCATAGATGCGAACGCCTCGGATGACGCCGAACAGCAAAAATCCCATCATGAGAGAGGGAATTACCCAGGGCGAAATCACCTTGCCGTAAGCCACCGTCAGTGGAATAAAGGCCGCCACAACCCCCATCGCAATGGC
>DAIEHU010000188.1 GCA_027353395.1 Desulfobacteraceae bacterium | reverse complement strand
AAATATTTATTTTTCACCTGCTCGATTTCATCTTTCATATTCGTTGCCAGTTTTTCGACCAGGTTGATGGCTGCTTTGGCGACAGCCATGGCTTGGGCTTCATGGAATTTTTTATAGATGGTCTCGATTTTATGCAGGGTTTCAGTAATTTTGCCCTCATCCAGCCCGGAAAAGTCAATGGGGCCGTTCTGCATGAAATCGGATGCGTTAAATTCGTATGGAATCCGTTTCGCCGCCTTTTTTTTCATATCCACATGCGTCGGCATTTCGAATTCGCCGGAAATGATATTCTTAAATCGCAGCCTGCCGATCTCCTTGGCGCAATCTTTGGCAATGTTCCAGTATTTCTGGAGATTGGTGTTTTCGGCGAAATAATTCATGACGCGTACTTCAAAGTCTTTATTTTTCATCATGGCTCCTTTTTTCGGAAATTGGATAAATTGTGCCGTTCCACGCAAGAAACAGCAGGCCGTTTTCTTCTGTGATAAGGGGTGACAATCGCATCATCGCCCGTTCGGAAAACTTGACAGGCTCATTATCGGTCGTGGCATACAGATGATCATCCATGACATACAGGCTTTCAGGGCCTAAGGAGATCTGTTTTCCGGTGTTCAACGTCAGGGTAATATTGCCGTTCCATTTTACATCAAAAACAAACAGCGCCGTGTCTTCATAACGGAAATAGACCTTTTCCAGCGCGTCATCCAGGACATGGGAGACAAAATACCCGGCACTGTCTTTTCCGATGGCGGCATGGAAATAGTCAATGAGTGCTTTGTTGCGGAATTTTCCGTCCGCGTTGCGCCAGCATCCTGCTTTGTCCAGCCAGAATACGGCCTCTTCTTTTGGAATAATAATCTCTCTGGGTTTACATGTCATTTCGGCAACTGGGTATATCCATCTGGATGTCGGGTTATTTTTTTTCTTGCAGTTTGTCATGAAATATGAGGAGTTTCAAGGTATAATCCATGATAATCATTCAAAGGGGGGAACATGCGGCCGATGGTCCAGGATTTTTCACATCCAGAACTGAACGTGCGGGTGACGGCTATCGGCGGCAGTTATTTTCTGCTGAAGGAGGTCCGTCTGCCGTTCGATGACGAGGATCTGTTGTACCTGATCGGCGCGGCTGTATTTGATACCACCTGCTGCGGAACCGGCGGATGCGCCTATGCGCTGGTTCCAGGGTTTGTCCGGCAATGGAAATACAAGACAAACGCAAACGGCCGGCCGGTGTCACAGGTGTCCCCTGTGGCCGATGACCGTTTGCGGGAGCGGGTCAAGGCCTTTATTGTTGAAAAAGAATCCATTCATCAGGTGGATTTTGTATGAATACGCCATGTGAAATGCCTTATCCAACCTGAAACCTTAAAGGAGCTGGCTATGAATGCACGTCAACGAATATATTCATTGTGTTGTCTCATCATGTTATGCCCGCTCCTTTCCGGATGCGGGGAACTCTTTGATTTTACTTTACGAAAAACGGTTGATCCGGATGCAGGCTCGGTTTCCCTGGCCGGCGTTGACGCGCCGGTAACCATCCGCCGGGATGATCTGGGCGTGCCGGTGATTGAGGCGAAAAATCTTCATGATCTGATGTTTGCCGCAGGTTACGTCATGGCATCGGACCGTCTGGCCCAGATGGTTACATTCTCTCTTCTTGGGCAGGGCCGGTTGTCTGAAATGGCCGGGAAAATCGCCTTGGACATGGATATCTATGTCCGCGCCATGGGTGTCGCTGATGCCGCAAGAGCTGAATACGAAAGTATGAACCCGGAGATCAGGGAAGCGCTCGGCGCATTTTCCGACGGCGTCAACAGCTATATCGGAACCCATCAGGACCGGCTTCCTCTGGATTTCAAAATTTCAGGCTATACACCGGAACCTTGGGCTCCTGTCAATTCCATGTACATCGTCCATGTGTTTAATCTGGGACTGTCTTTTAATCTTCATCAGGAGATCGCTTTTTTAAATATCGCGGCTGCCGTTGGCGCATCCAAAGCCGCCTGGCTGATGCCGGTGTATCCGGATGAGCCGCTGCCCTTTGAAAAAGCAGCGAGTCTTGACAAGATTGATTTTAAAACAATGGTCCGGACCGCGGAAACTCTCGCCCAGGTGTACCGGCAATTAAAATGCGTGATCGCGCCGCCCGGAACTGCCGCGTCCAATAACTGGGGTGTCGCACCCCAAAATACGTTGAAGCATGCGAGCATTATCGCCAATGACACCCATCTGCCCCTGGAGCAGCCGTCCATGTGGATGCTGATGCATTTAAAATGCCCGGAACTGGACGTCGCGGGCGTGGCCATCGCCGGGGTGCCCGGAATCGTCGCCGGATACAACGGACATATCGCCTGGGGAGAAACCATGGTGATGGGGGACAATCAGGATGTGTTCATTGAACAGATGAAGGATGCCGGCGGAGTCCCTCAGTATTTATATAAGGGGGAATGGCTGCCGGTTGTCGAACGGCGAGAAACGTTTAAAGTCAAGGGCGAAGGCGATCTGGTCAGAACCATTCAGTTCACGCGGCATGGACCGCTTTTGAATGCGGCGCTTCAAAACCCGCCGAAAAATATGCTGCAACCGCCGGCCATTCGGACTGCTCCAGCCTATGGCCTTGCGGTGCAGTCCGTGGTTTCTCAGCCCGGCCAGTCCTTTAACGGCGTTTATGGGCTGATGCGGGCGAAAAACATGAAAAGCGCCCGGAATGCAATCCGGGAAGTGCGGTCCATGTCCTTGAATTTTATTTATGGGGATGCGGATCATATCAGTTGGCAGGTGAGCGGAAAATATCCCATCCGTCAATCCGGAAGGGGCCATCTGCCGTCTCCGGGCTGGACCGGGGGATATGACTGGACGGGATATGTGGATGTGGATGATTATCCATATGTGATGGACCCGCCTGCCGGATATCTCTATACCGCCAACAACCGGACCATCCCCCCGGGCCAGGGACCGGTTCTGTCGTCTTCCTGGTATGCGCCGGAAAGAGCCGAGCGTATCATTGAAATGCTTGAGAATACGCATCAGCACACCTTTCAGGATTCTGTCCGGATGCAACGGGACCGCACGGATGTGATGGTGAAAAAATTCAAGGCCGTCCTGTTTGAGCCGGCGTTTCTGGGCGAGGTCCAAAAACGGATCCGATCATGGAAAGATGGCGATAAGATCAAAAAAGCAGGCGAGGCTCTGGAAATTCTGGAATCCTTTAACGGCGACATGCTTCCGGAATCCAAAGGGGCGGCGGTGATGGCGATTTTTCAACGCGTGTTTATCCGTCAAGTGTTTTTGGATGAACTGGGGCCTCCGTCCAGCCCAGCCTGGCAAAGTTTCATCGCGGCGATTCAGGCGGTGTATTCCGCGGACCAGGACCATCTGCTCGGAAGACCGGACAGCCCGTTCTGGGATAATATCAACACGCCGGAAAAGGAGACCAAACCGGATATCATCGCCTGTTCCCTTGCGGATACCATTGATTATGCCGAAGCCCATCTGGGAAAAGATCGCGCCAATTGGCGGTGGGGCCGGCTGCTGACGTATGAATGGCGGACCCAGACCACGCAGATGAAGGAATATTTGCCTGCCTTGCAACGGTTCGGGGTACGGATGATCGGACATTATACGGACCGGGGGCCCTATGCCGCTGGCGGCGATTATAATACCTTGAATGTGGCGGGATATCTCAAAGGTGAAAATTTTAACGTATGGCTGGTGCCCGCCATGAGAATGGTCGTGGATTTCGGACTGGATGAACCCATGTTTCTGACCAACAGCAGCGGTCAATCCGGCAATCCGGCCAGCGGGCATTATGATGACGCCATTCCTTTCTGGTTAAAGGGTGAACCCAGGTCCATGCCGTTTAAAGACGGGAATATCAAGGCGCAATACAACCGGGTATATGTTTTAAAGCCAAACCATTGATTGTTGTATAACTATAAAATTTAATAAAAATTGAATAGCTTATCAGGCTGAAGGCGAAGCGCGTGAAAAAAAATGATGCATTTTCCGATGAATCCGGCGCACGGTTCCTGACATCCGAACGCCGGATGCCGATGGAGGGCGCCGTGAATTTCCGGGATATCGGCGGATACCCCACCACGGACGGCCGTCAGGTGAAATGGGGCAGGGTATACCGGTCGGACGGCCTGGCCCGGCTCACCGTAAAAGACCATCAAATATTGAGGCGAATCGGACTTCGCAGAATTTTTGATTTTCGGACGCCCGCGGAAGTGAGCGTTTCGCCGGATCATTTGCCGGAGGATGACGCCATCGAGTACGTGAACCTTCCGGTGAGGCATGGGGCCATTGATTTCACGGTGGCCATGAATCGCCTGCAAAAGGGGGACGCGGCCTGGCTGACCCCGGATTTCATGGTCAACGGGTATATCCGGAATCTGGAGGAGTATCCCGAAGTCTGGGGCCAGGTGATTTGTTATCTGGCGAAAGTTCCGGATGATCAGGCCATTGTGTTTCACTGCACTGGAGGCAAGGACAGAACCGGCACCTGCGCGGCCTTGATTCTGCTTATGCTGGGTGTTGATGAGGATACGGTTATCCAGGATCATCAGTTATCCAATGCGTATATTGCGGATATGCTGCCAGGAATTTACCAGGCCATCGCCTCCTACGGTATTGATCCGGAGTTGCTGGCTCCTTATTTCACCGCGCCCAGGGAAGGCATTACGGCCATTTTAGACCACATCCGGAACAGCTACGGATCCGCATCCGCGTATCTTTCAGTAAAAGCGGGCGTCCAAAAAGAAACGCAGGAACTTCTAAAGGGAAAGCTCCTGCGTTAAATTTCAATGCGGGCGTTGCATTTTTTACCGGTTTCATTAATGCCCGGCTGTCAAGGGATGGAAAACGGCAGCCGCCGTATGGCAGTTAATTGACCTCCGAGATCTGTACGTCATCAATCCAGACGGTCCCGTTGGTGATCAGGAAATCCAGCGTGATTTCCCGCGCATCCGGCGGGGCGACGGTGGTCATCTTCAGATTTTTCCATCCGTTCTCGCCTTTCATTTCCAGCATCAGGTCGATGGTGGGTACTGGAGAGAGCCGTGTGGGCTTATAATTGAGCCGTATGGCGGGCGCGATGAAATTGGGGCTGTACCCCATGCCTTTGGCTTTCAGCCAGACGCTTAACTGGTATTTTTTCCCCGGAGTGATGGCGGTCATTTCGGTTGCCGGAAAAAACAGCAGGCTGCCGCCGGGCGGATTGATTTTGATCATGTATGAACAGGCCCCGCCGTGTTTGTCCGTATCACTAAAGGCGAATTCAGCGGACGTGCCCCGATGTATCTTGGTCTCCCATCCCGCCGGGAGCGTGTCTGTTTTTTTGGTTTCAAATCCCCCGTTGGGTACGATATTTGTTCCACAGAACCCGTATGAAACAGTCATTAAAAAACCCGCCAGAAATGCAATGCCAGCGACAACTTTCTTCATTGTCTCCTCCTTTCGCAGTGCGTATGGAACCATCGAAGTGTATGTAACTCATATCAACTGCTTGTAAAATATACCATGAAGAGATCTTTCGCAAGGGAAAAAGGCGAAACAGGCGATCTTGATGCCGCATAACGCGGAGAGATTGAAAAATCCGCCCCGATTTCCGCTGCCGTCGGCCGCATTCGCTGGATTTTTCCATGGTTAAATCT
>DAIEHU010000187.1 GCA_027353395.1 Desulfobacteraceae bacterium | reverse complement strand
AAGAAGTGCTGCGCCGGGAAATGGCCATGGGTGCGAACAACGGCATCCTGCTGACCGATGACGCATTTGAAGGATCGGACGGGAAAGGCATAGCAACCATTTTGAAAGGCGCTGTGGAAAAAGGCAAATATGACCTGATTCTTACCGGTGCACAGGCGGATGAAGGCGCGGCCCAGGTCGGCGGCATGCTTGCCGCCATGCTGGATTACCCCTATGCGTCCCTGGTCAATTTGATTGAGGCGGGCGATGGAAAATTAAAGATTGGCCGTGAAATTGAAGGCGGCAACCAGGAAATGAATGAGATTCAGCTTCCCTGCGTGCTGTCGATCCAGACCGGTATCAATGAACCCCGATATGTCGGCATTCGCGGTATCCGCAAGGTCGCTTCAGTGGAAATCCCTGAGCTGGGCGCAGCCGATCTCGGAGTGGACGCTTCATCCGTTGGTGAAGCAGCTGCAAAAATCAAACGGGTGGATTACTTCGTGCCCGACACCGGCGCAGGCGCTGAAATGCTCACAGGCTCCAGCGATGAAATCATTGCTAAACTCATTGAATACTTAAAAGCCAAGGGAGGGCTAAAATAATGGGCGAAGTTTTTGCATACATCAAACATGCTCAAGGTATTGCCGATGATTCTGCTTTGGAACTGATCGTCGCGGCCAAGAAAATTGCTCCGGGCGCGCCTGTCACGGCTGTTGTCTCCGGTGCCGGTACGGATCTGGACAAAGTCTGCACCGCAATGGCGGGCGTTTATAACGCGGTTTGGAAAATCGATAACGCAGCGCTTGCGTATCCGAACGCTGAAGTTGTTCGCAAAGCGCTGGTGAATATTTTGCCGGCTGGCAGCATTGTGCTGCTGCCCCACGATACTTTCGGCATGGATCTGGGGCCCGGTCTGTCCATTAAAATGAATGTGCCGTTTGTCGCGGACATCGTCGGCGTTGACGGCGTTGATGGCGGCGCACTGAAAGCCGTTCGTCAGGAATTTTCCGGCCAGGTCAGCACCCATGTGACCTGTGATATTTCAAATGGAGCGGTCATGAATATCCGGGGCGGCGTATTCCAGGCCGATGGCTCTGCCGCTGGCGGCGCTGTGGTGGATAAATCCGCAGCGGCCGGCGATCTCTCCGCGAAACGCACCTTTATCGAAGTTGTTGCCGCAGAAGCCGGTGATGTGGATATCACCAAATCCGAAGTGCTGGTGTCTGTGGGCCGCGGTATTGAAGACCAGGAAAACCTGGAAATGGTGTTTGATCTGGCCAAGGCCATGGGTGCGGATGTTTCCTGCTCACGGCCCATCGTCGATGCCAAATGGCTGGAGAAAGCCCGCCAGGTTGGAACTTCAGGCCAGACCGTCAAACCCAAAGTTTATATGGCAATGGGTATCAGCGGATCATTCCAGCATTTGGGCGGACTTAAAGGCAATCCTTTTATCGTCGCCGTCAATAAAAATCCCAAAGCCCCCATCTTCCAGGTGGCGGATGTGGGTATTGAAGCCAATATTCTGGAGTTTATTCCTGAACTGACGGAAAAAATTCAAGAACTGTAATAATTGGTCTCATAAGCGAAGACATGAACCCCGGATGGCGTTTCATCCGGGGTTTTTTTATTGCCGCGCCGCCTCCGCCCTTGATATGCGGCAAAGATCATGCCTCCGCCGCGCATCCAAAAACCAGGCGGGGAAAAATGATCTTGTTTTTTTTTGCTTATGCATTATTTTTCAGGCGGAGCATGAATAAACGTATTTTCGTGTTATTTCTTATATTCTGGAGATATATGGAAACATCCCATCGCGTTGTATTTGAAAAGCCCAATCTTCCGGAACTGACCCTTCATCACACCGTGGTTGACATGCATTTTCATTCCCGCCATTCCGACGGGTTGAACCGTGTCAGCAGTATTGTACGGCGCGCCCGAAAGCTCGGCATCGGCCTTGCCATAACGGATCATAACGCCATCCGGGGCGCGGTGCGGCTGGCTACATACGCGGATATTCTGACCATCCCCGGCATCGAGCTGACTTCCCGTGAAGGCGCTCATTTGCTCGTTTATTTCTATAATATTGAGACGCTTATCCAATTCTATGAATCAGATGTTCGTCCGTTCCTGGGGAAAAACGTGATGACCTCCCTGTCGCTTGATATGCACGGGCTCATCCGCCGCGCCCGGCAATACAAAAGTCTGATTCTGTTTCCCCATCCGCATTGCGCCATTTATACAGGCATCTGCAATCCCATGATTGCTAAAGACGCTCAGGAAAGACTCTTGGGCATGGCGGATGGCGTGGAAGTCATTAATGCCGGAAATATGAAGAAATGGAACCTGCAATGCGCGGTGCTGGGGTTTAATTTGGGCAAATGCATGACCGGCGGCAGCGACGGGCACAATCTGTTTCAAATGGGCAAAGCGGTGACCTACGCGGACTGCCCGCCGAACCGGACGGATTTTCTGGATTCGGTAAAGAACGGAACCAACCGGGTTATTGGTAAGGAAATGGCTTTTTTACAGAAAGTGACCAGCAATGGTTTTAAAATCAAAAGCAGCATCAGAAATTCGCCTCACGTCATGGGCAAAAATGTGCGTTTCAGTTATTCGATTATTCATTCAAGATCCAGAAAGGTGCGGGATATGGTGCAACGCAAGATATTCCGGCACGCTGGGAGTTAACCGGTCGTTGTCTCTTGATTTCTTTAGTTTACAGATACGGCGAAAACAGCCACATCAAGGCGTCGCGAATCTTGATGACCAGGGGCCGGTTTTCAATTGCCGCCAAGGTGATTTTTTTTGATTTTTGAATGCTGTCCTTTACATGGACGGAAAGCATTGCCGTCACTTCCCGGTCATAAAGTTCAATATTAAATTCAAAATTCAACCGTAAACTCCTGGGATCCAGATTGGCTGAGCCGATCTGAGCGTACTGGTCGTCGCACAGAAACAGCTTGGAATGCACAAAGGGCGGCGGCTGGTAATAAATCTGCACACCCCAGTAGATCAATTCATAAAGCATTTTGTTTGAAGCCCATTGAACAAACGGCAGATTGTTTTGCAGCGGCAGCACAATCCGGACATCAATCCCCCGAAGCGCGGCGGTTTTCAGCGCGGATATCATTTCAGCGGAGGGAAGAAAATACGGGGTCATGATCAGTATGTGTTCTCGGGCCGAAGAAATAGCGCCGATCAGGATGGTGGCGAGCTTGTTGATATCTCCATCGGGGCCGTCCGCGATGGCCCGGCAGAATACATTGCCGCTTTGAACCGGAAGAGAAGGGGTCGGTTCCGTCTGCTCGCCAGTGCAAAAAGCCCAGTCCTCCAGGAATGCCTGTTCCAGTTGCATCACAATCGGCCCTGTCAGCCGGAAATGGATATCCACCATCCGGGATTTTTTCTTTTTATAAGTTTTAACCAGGTGCCGATCCCCGATATTGATTCCCCCTGTGTAACCGGTATGGCCGTCGGCGACGAGTATTTTGCGGTGGTTGCGAAGGTTGATGTTCAGTGACGGTGGAAAAAGTTTTATCGGCAGGAAACGGGCCACTCTCACCCCTGCTTTTTTGAGCTTTGTGCCGGCCCTGGTCATTGAATAGAGTTCCCCGATGCCGTCAATAATCACCCGTACATCCACGCCGCGTTGAACGGCCTTGGCCAGTGCGTCGATAAAGCGCTTTCCGCTGGAGGTGGTGTCAAAAATGTAGGTTGTCAGATAGACGGTTTTCCGGGCGGAAGCAATGGCGTTAATCATGTCCGGATAAGCGGCTTCGCCATTGTGAAGAATTTTTAAGCGGTTGCCTGCAAGCAGGGGAGACCCCGTCACCTTTTCCGAGATTTGGGCGATTTGTGTAAAACGCAAAGGGAGATGGAGTTCTGAAGGCGCAACGGAAACAATATTGGCTGCCTTTTCATAGTCCTGAAGGTCGACCAGAGACGCCGGCTGCCGGTCTTTGAGCTTTTTGGCCCTGGTTTCGACCCGGTTAATGCCGAACAGAAAATACAGCACGGGTCCGGCAAAGGGGAATACCAGACAGACCGCCACCCAGCCCAGGGCCGAGGATGGGGAGCGCTTATGAAGAAGCGCATGCCCGGCCGTGGCGATGGAGAGGAAAATACTTAAGGATATGGAGACCCAGTTTAGAATAAGCATGTCTGATGGATGGGGTTCAAGATGATACCTCGAAGGCCGGCATGACAGGATCCCTTAAGATCAGATCAATGGCCCGGCCGGATGTCAGGGCCGCGTCCGGAAAAACCCGTCCGATATTTTTAATATGCCGGAGGTTGTCCGCCGTCCGCAATATCAGCATGGCCAGATTGCCTTCCGCCATTTTGGAGATTTCCAGAACTTTTTCCCAGGGCATTCCCTTTGCCCACAGATATACGGTCACTGAGGGCAGGAAAAACAGGGCCGGGGCCGCAAATCCGCTGTCCTCCAGTTCTTCCGCAAACGGTTTCAACCCCTTGTCGATTTTGTTAAAAATCTGAAACAGGGATTTGGGCACCAGGGAGAGATCAATGGCCTCGTCATCGGATTCCCGTTCATTTACGAATGCGGCCATGATGGCTGCCAGCATGGCCGGGTTGGATTTGGGAAACAGGTTTTTGCGAAAACCTTCGGCAACCATCAGCGGATGATCAATCCGGAGCTGGGATGCCCATTCTCCATCGTCAGACAGTTTATCTTCACTTGTAACATATTCTTTTTCTTTTAAAAAGTCAAGATGATCGAGGAATCTCTGCCAGAGAAGCCGGGCGTTGGCCCCGATAAACTGCCCGTCGATTTTTTTTCTGCCTTTGGTGGTCATCAGATAAGCGGCGAAGGATTTGTCCAGAAGCGCCTTGATCTGTTCCGGGGTGTGGGACAAAAGCAGGTTCAGCACCATGGAAAAATTGATTTTGATCTGACTGAAAACATCGGACGGCGGATCGTTGAACAGTTGTTCCACCAGCCGGATATCCATAAATTTTCCTGGGATCACCACCGCGAACCCGATTTTGTCCATCCCCCGCCGTCCGGCCCGGCCCGTCATCTGGTGAAATTCCGTGGCGGTCAGGGGCAGAAAGTCCCGGCCGTTAAACCGGTCGGAATTGAGCATGAGAATTGTCCGGGCCGGGAAATTCACTCCCGCCGCCACCGTGGAGGTCGCAAACACGGCGTCCAAAAGCCCTTCGGTCATCAGGGTTTCGATAATGAGCTTCCATGCCGGCAACTGCCCGCTGTGATGGGATGCTACTGCGAAATTTTTCAGGTGGTTCATTTGTTTGTGATCATTCACATAAGGGCATGCGGCAGTCAGGGCGTCAATCCGTTTATGCCGCAATTCCCTGCGCCAGGAATCTTCTTCATGGGGCGCGAGTGAGCAGAGAAGCAGTGCGTTATCGCAATCGGCCCGGGATTTGAGGAAAAAGATCGCCGGCAGGAGCCGGTACTTGCCCAGGATGCTTAAGATTTCGCCCATGGGCGGCAGCGCGCGGGAGTGGGCCATGCGCGGCGAATGCCGGACGTTGATAAAGTTGATGACTTTTTTGTAGAGTTTTTTTTTGCTTGTGGGCGTTTCCGGTTCCCGGAGCAGGGGGAACAGGGTGCCGGACGGGTGGAGAAACAACGGGAACAAAGGCACGGGCCGGTCCTGCTGTTCAATGATGATGCATGAATTCCGCCGGATGGA
>DAIEHU010000186.1 GCA_027353395.1 Desulfobacteraceae bacterium | reverse complement strand
GGACTCGGATATGTCCTTGAATTGTTGCACCGAATCTGCCATGTAGACCCCGTCATGACGCACAAAATCCGGCAATACCGGGACGGGTTTCCGGCCGGTGGACAGCACTGCCAGGTCAAATATTTCCTCGGTTCTTTTGCCTTCCGCATCCACATAACTGATGATCAAATCGCCGGGGGTGTCTGCAGGTTCAATGCTGTGGACCCGGCATCGGATGAACCGGACGCCCAGTTCCTTTTCCGCCTGGTCTTTGTACCTTTGGAAATCGCGGCCAAAGGTGCGCATGTCCATATAAAAAATGGTGGTTTCCACATGGCTCCCGATTTTCCGGTGGGCCAGCACCGCCTCCTTGACGGCGATCATGCAGCATGCGGTGGAACAATGATCGGCCCCGAGCATCAGGTTGCGGGAGCCCACGCATTGGAGCCATGCGATTTTTTTTATGGGCTGATGATCGGACGGTCTTACCGGTTTTTCAGCAAAAGGACCGGCGCTGTTTAGGATACGCTCAAAACCCGTGGAGGTAACTACATTGGGCAACACGCCGAACCCGTATAAGTCCACCGTGGATGGGTCAAAAAGTTCCGCGCCTGGCGTATAAATCACCCCGGCAATGTTTTGAAGGGTTTGGGTTTGCGGAGCATTATCCAAATTGATGGCTGATTCCGGGCAGGCGCTGCGGCAGGCGTCACACCGGGTGCAGGCATCCCAGTTGATGGTTCGTTTTGTTATCGACTGGTGGGGCACGGGTTTATAGATGGCTTTGGTTGAGGAAAGGGACGCGTTGAACTTCTCCGGAACACTCACCGGGCAAGCGGTTTCACACGCGCCGCAATCCGTGCACCGTTCCAGGTCGACACCGGTGGGGATGATCGTCAGGGTGACGGTCATATCCCCCGGCGCGCCGCTGGCCTCAAGCACTTCCGTTTGCGTTAAAATCTGGATGTGTTCATGGTCCAGCCCTTTGCGCAGGCAGACCTGACGGCAATCATCCCGGTTGATCATCGGGAGCATGCGGCACATGCCGCAATGGTCATCCGGAAACTGGTGATCGATCTGGGCCAGAATGCCGCCGGGAGCCGCTGCTTTATCGATCAGCGTGACCCGGCACCCGGTTTCGGCCAAGTCAATGGCGGCGTGAATGCCGCTGATGCCGGCGCCGACAATGAGTGCATGGGGGCGGTTTGTGTTGTTCAAAACCATTTTGCGGGGTTGAACTCCTGTTGGTTGTATATTAGGTGGTTTTAGGCTGTGGGCTATAGGCTTTTAGGGCGGGTGGAATGGGCTTTTAAAATGATTTATTCAGACCTTCCTAAAGCCTAACCCGCTAAAACCTAAACCCCTTCATCAAACACCAGAAGGGGAATGGCTTCGGACAGATCCCGGCCCGGTTCATAGGCATAGAGATTCTGGATTTCTTCCGCCACTCGGATAAATACGTCGGCCACCGGAATATGACTGGGGCAGACGCTGGAACAATGCCCGCAGGCGACGCAGGCATGGGCCATGTGCGCCATGCGGGTCATGTGAAACATGGTGGTGTCCGTGGGCAGTTTCACCATCCCTTTTTTGGATGCGCGGCGCAGCAGCACTTCCGGATCATGGGCGAAGACATCGGTTAAAAATACGCATTCACGGCAGTAGCACACCGGGCAGGCCACCCGGCAGTTATGGCAATTCAGACAGTCGGCAAAATAACGCTGGAATTTTTCAATGGAATCGGTTTTGTCCCTGGTCTTTTCAAAAGCCGCCGTTTTTGCACTCTCCCGTTTCTCAAGCAGACGGTTGACGGCATCCTTTCGTCCCTCCGGCGCGTCACAGGTTTCAAAACCCAGTTGCTTTAAAACCGCAAGCCCCACGTCTGTTTCAGCGGACAATCCGATGGATTCATTTGCGGACATCCCGATTACGGACAGGGAAATATCCGCATGAACGGGTTGAAACCGGGTACAGATGGCACATGACGAACAAATCCTGTCCTGCAGGACCGGATCATCATAAAATGCCTGTGTCAGGTTGGCGTTTTGAGACGATGCTTCAAGATATACCGCGTTTTCCATGCGGCCCAGACACTTCACGCCTATAATGATGGTGTTTTCCAGAACGCATTGTTTTAATTTGGTTAACTCAACAAGCGCCCGTATTTCACAGGGCCGCAATACTAGGGCGATGCGTTTTCCGGTTTCATGCTTTAAAATCGATGCTGCCTGACGGGCCGTATTAAAGGGCGCTGCGGGTGCCAGCGGATTGGCTTTTTCGATTTGCTCCGGGTCCGTAAACAGCGTCGGCATGGGAAGCAAAGAATAGGGGGTCGGCGCGGCGGCCAGGACGGCGTCCGCTATTTTGTCAGTCAGCAATTTTTTTAAAAAACCGGCGACGCTGCTTGAGAGATGACCGTCGGTTTTAAGAAAGGCGAATGGGTGCATGGTGTTCCTCTTATAATATCATACAATCACGGGCCGGGTTCGGACCCATGGATTTGACGGTGGAAACGAACTCGGTCATGTGACGCTGAAATTCCGGGCCTTCACTGGCGCCGATCCACTGGAGCTTGAGACGCGCCGGATCAAACCCGAATTGTTCCAGTAGCTTGCGAACGCCGGAGATACGTTTGACGGCTTTGAGGTTGCCGTTGATATAATGGCAGTCGCCGGGATGACACCCGCCGATAAACACTCCGTCCGCGCCGTCCAAGAATGCTTTTAAAATATATTTTTGGTCAATCATGCCGGTACACATGAGGCGGACAATGCGGATATTGGCGGGATACATCAGCCGGGAGGTTCCGGCCAGGTCCGCCGCCGTATAGGTACACCAGTTGCAGACCATCGCGATAATTTTGGGTTCAAATTCCTTCATAACAGTAGTGCCTCCATTTCTTCCATGATCTGCCGGCCGGAAAAATGCCGGATGGCGGCAGCGGAGCTGGGACAAGCGGCGGCGCAACTGCCGCATCCCTTGCATAAGGCTTCGTTGACAACGGCGACTCTCCGGCCTTCGTCAAACCCGATGGCGGTGTATGGGCATACCTCAATGCAGGTTTTGCAGCCGCTGCACAGGTCCGGATCAATATATGATATTTCGGCCAGCGTCCGGACCGTTCCTTTGGCCAGCAGGGATACGGCTTCTCCGGCGGCAGCGGACGCCTGGGCCACGGTGTCCGGAATATCTTTGGGCCCCTGACAGCACCCGGCCAGAAAAATGCCGCTCATGGCCGTTTTGACCGGGGCCAGCTTGGCGTGCAATTCGTTAAACCACCCGTCCTTATCCCGCTGAACCCCAAGCATCCGCCCGATATCGTCCGCGCCTTTCGCCGGTTCCAACCCTACACCTAATAGCACCATGTCCACCGGAACCCTCAGGATGCGCCGGGTCAGGGTGTTTTCCGCCACCACCGTGAGGCGGCCCTCATTTTTGGCATTTTCCGGAATATCGGTCACCTCGGCCACCCGTCCCCGAACCATATGCACCCCTTCTTCCTGCACCCGGCTGTAAAATTCCTCATAGAGTTTGCCGGGGGACCGGATGTCGATATAAAATTCCCACACTTCCGCATTGGTTTTTTCCCGCACCAGATGGGCGAATTTCATGGAAACCATGCAGCAGACACGGGAACAGTAAGCGTGGTATCGGGAATCCCGGCTCCCCACGCAATGGATGATGGCGACTTTTTCCGGCGGTTTTCCGTTTTTCATCAGGAGCTTTCCCGCAGTCGGGCCGGTGGCGTTGTTGATCCGCTCAAATTCCAGGCTGGTGTATACTTCCGGATACCTGCCATATCCGTATTGGGTCAGCGGCGTCGGGTCAAATGTCTGAAATCCGGTGGCGATGATAATGCTTCCCGCTTCAACCGTGAGGATTTCTTCTTTTTGATCAAATGCAATGGCGTGGGCTTCACAGAATTTTTCACAGGCCCGGCAACGGCCTTTGGTGAAATAGAGGCAATTTTCCCTGTCGATCACCGGTGTGTTGGGAATGGCCTGGGGAAACGGCGAATAAATGGCTTTACGAAAGGTCAGTCCCTGATCGAATTCGGAAATGACTTTGGACGGGCATTTGGTGGTGCATACGCCGCACCCGGTGCATTTGGATGCATCAATATAACGGGGTTTTTGGCGGATGCCGACCTTGAAATTGCCGACAAAACCCTCCACGGAAGCCACTTCACTATAAGTATGGAGGGTGATGTCGGGGTGCTGGGCCGCTTCCACCATTTTCGGGGTCATGATGCAGGCCGCACAGTCCAGGGTGGGAAATGTTTTGTCGAATTTCGCCATGTGCCCGCCAATGGAGGGTTCCCGCTCCACCAAATGGACGTTATATCCGGCTTCTGCCGCCGTGAGCGCGGCCTGGATACCGGCGATGCCGCCGCCCACGACCACCATGGATTTTTTGACCGGGATCTCCAGGCTGGTCAGGGGCGCGTGATATACCACCCGGGCCACGGCCGCCGCCACCTGGTCTTTGGCTTTGGCGGTGGCATCATTGGAGTCTTTTGTCACCCATGAAATCTGCTCGCGTATATTGGCCATCTGCAAATAATGGGGGTTGATGCCCGCCTGTTCGCACGCTTTCCGGAAGGTTTTCTCGTGCATTCGGGGAGAGCAGGAGGCCACGATGATGCGGTTTAATCCTCTTTCCCGGATATCCTTGATGATGAGCGACTGACCGGGACTGGAGCACATGAACTTGTAATCCCTGGCCACCACCACGTGCTCCAGGGCGGCGGCAAAGGCGGCGACGTTTTCCACGTCCACCTTGGGGGCGATGTTCATGCCGCAGTGGCATATATAGACGCCTATAGCGGGTTGTTCATATTTCATGATGTCTGCTTTGATTTGTGATTCTCAATTTTCAAATTACCATTTCATGGGTATCAGCAGTTTGTTCATTCCCAGAACCTGGGGTGAAAGCCCGAGGGCGAGCCCCGCCAATTGGGTGAAATAGGGCACGGGAATCGGAGCGCCTTTTAGTTTTTCCTGGGCTGCGTCGAGATTGAGCTGGCATAAGGGGCACATGGCGCTGATGGCCTGGGCGTCTTTTCTTCTGATTTCAGATAGTATCCGCTCGTTTAACTTGAGGCAGTCTTTTTCATAGGTGATGAAATGAGAGGCCCCGCAACAGGCGGTTTTGGCGGAATGATCAACGACCGTGTATCCCAGGCGGGCAAGGAAACGGTCCATCATCTGCGGATGTTCGGGATCATCCGTGTTCCCCCAGGGCCGGGAAAACTGGCACCCATAATAGGACGCCACTTTGATGGGGCGGAATGTGCCGATGCGTTTCTGCGTCCAAATGGTTTCGTCGATATCATGATAATAGACTTCCAGCAAATGGCGCACCGGCGGCGGATTTATAACTTTAAGATCCTGGGCGGAGAGGCGCTCATTGATCCGGTCCACAAGACCTGGATCCGCTTTTAATATTTTATGGCCTTTCCGCAGTGTGGTGTAGCAGGCATTGCAGGTGGTGACGATGGCGTCCATGCCCTGTTTCTCGGCCAGGGCGAAAATCCTTCCGGTCAGGGTCAGGGCGTCGGTCTGGTCCAGGCTGAAAATACTGGTGGCCCCGCAGCAGTTCCAGTCATCGATATGCACCAGATTGAGCCCGATCACCCGGTTGACGGCCTCAACTGACTCTCTGTAAACCGCCTCGGTCTTGTATGCGCATCCGGGATAAAATC
>DAIEHU010000185.1 GCA_027353395.1 Desulfobacteraceae bacterium | reverse complement strand
TATCCCGCCAGGAGCGAACTCAACGGCATTCAGTTTTTCACGGAACGGAACAGCGGCATCTTTGACCAATCGGCTATGGAACGCCGCCGATACGGGGAGTACCATGGCACGGACCCGGTTCTCCTTGCAGATATCTCTCATCTGCTCGATTGCTCCGGTCGGGCCTGATAATACTCCCTGATCCGGGCTGTTCCGGTTGGCGAGCACCAGGTCGAGACTTGAGGCTGCTATAAGGCTTTGGATCCTGTCCAGCGGAGCCTTGACGGCCAGCATTCCCCCTTTTTCACCAGCATTTCCGGCATCGGCCATGTATTTTCCGCGCGCCGCGGATAAGGATAAAAATGTCCTTTCATCAAAAAAGCCACCGCTGTAGAGAGCGGAAATTTCCCCGTAACTGTGGCCGCAGGTCGCATCAGGTTTAATGTCAAACCGCCGGATGACTTTCATCATGGCAAGGCTGACCGCGCCGATGGCCGGCTGGGCGATATCCGTGGACCGCAGCCGCTCTTCCAGAGACGCCTGCGCTTCCGTTGCGTTCAGCGGATAGATGGCATCCGTCAGTTTCCGGTTTCCATCAACAATAGGGTTCGCTTCCATCAGCGTCTGCATGGCCTCCGGAAAGCAGCGAACCAGGTCTTGCCCCATATGAAGATATTGACTGCCCTGGCCGGGAAATACGAATGCCAGTTTGCCGGGACAATCGTTTTCGCCATAGAAGATATTTTTTAAATTCCAGCAGGCTGTCTGGGTCTGTTTTAAATGGTCCATTGCCGCATGGATTCCCTGTAGCCCTTCATCCGGAGATTCGACAACCCATAGCAGACGGCAGGCATGGCCAGGGGAAAAGCAAGCCCGGCTGTCTGCGGCAAATTCCGTCAGATAGTTCGCGCTTGGGGATGCGGTAAATTTTTCCGCAACGCCTTTCAGTCTGTTTTCCAGCTCGGCCAGGTTTGCGCCTGAAATGGCGATGATTTCCGGCGCTCCGTCCCAGCAAGCCGCCGTGGCTGGTTTTTCTAAATTTAAAAATATATTATCCATTTTCAGGATTCCTATAGATCGTTATTCAAGATCGTCCGTATTTGCGACAATTCCAATGGGCTGTATCGCCGATAATGAGACGGGATGGACCAGCCGGAAGAGGCAAGCATGAGCCTGCGCATGGACACACAAGCGCCTAATAGCAGATTCATGGCCACCGTTTGAAAATCCCGGCTGGCCGGCGAGGCCAGAAAAGACCTCCGGCTCCATTCATTAAAAGCGCCCATGGCCGGCCCGCACCATATTTGAAAATCTTTCTTCCGGGACATGTCTCCTTTGATGGCCCACTTGGCGGATTGGCCCAGGTAAGAGCGGAATACCAGCGCCATTTTGCGTTTCGGTTCCTTATCGGCCAGTTCCATCTGAGCCGGGTCATAAGTTTCAAAAAATTGCCGCGTGGCTTTCCACTGGGCCTCTAAAGTGTTCTGAAATATATTGGTTTCGATTTCTTTTTTCTGATCATCGGGGATCTGGTCCAGGCTTCCATAGTCCCGGTACAGGTCGTAGAGCCTTGCAGCCCGCTGTGCAAACAGGGTGCCGCGTTTTAATACCTGAACCTTGACGCCGCGTTCGAACATATTGGCGGATGGAGCCATGGCGACGTCGGTTTGCAAGGCTTCGGCCAGCATCTCCCGGACTCTGTCCGAGGTGCCGGATTCAATGCAGGCCTGGTGAATGGAACCGGCCAGCACATAGTCCGCGCCCATGGAAAATGCGGCGCATACCGCAAGGGGGGTGCCGATACCGCCGCCGAGTCCGATGCAGGGCAAGGTGGCGTATTTGAATTCTTGGTGTAATTCATCGCGCAGGTCCAGCATGGAAGGCAGGAGGGAAACCGCGGCCCGGTTGTCCGTATGTCCGCCGGAATCGGCTTCCCCAGTCAGGTCTTCGGCCACGGGAATAAACCGGCAGAGCCGGGCTTCATCAGGCGTGATGTATTTCTGGTCAAGCAACCGCTGAACCATTTTTCCCGGCGGGGGCGATAAAAACTGCCGGGCGATTTCCAGGCGTGAGGTTTTTGCAATGATTTTATTCGGACAGATAATGGCGCCGTCGGTGTTTTGATGGATTCCCTTGATGCGGAACAGGAGCAGGGGAAGGGTTAGTTTGAGATAGCCGGCGGCGCTGATGCGCCGGATGCCATGTGTCAGATATAGATTGATCGTCGCGTGTTCAAGGGCGTCATTGCCGGTATACACAATATTGACCCCATAGGGCTGATCCCCGAGGGCTTCTTTGAGTTCAAAAAGGGATTTTTCCAGATCATTTAGGGAGAGACCGGCCGCGCCGAAAAATCCCATCATGCCGGATTGGGCCGCGGCTTTCAATAACGCAACCGATGCAATACCGTGGGCCATGGCGCCTGAAACATACGGATAGCGAAGCTGATGGCGTCTTTTAAAATCCGGGCTGCCGAGATTCGCGGGATGCAGGGGCGGCGCGAAAGCGATTACCGGGAGATCACCCGGATACGGCGGAGCGTCGCTTATAACCATCTTTCCCGCCCGGCAAAACCGAGGCTTTCCATGAACATCAACAATATAAACCGGTTGCAATACATGGAGCAGCGCCTCAGACAAATTCTGATCATCTGTTTCCTCTATGATTTGGGGCGATTTTAACCAGCCGCTGTGCAGATTACGCAAAATACCTAAAATTCCTTGCTATTCGTGTGTTGTTCGGTTAATAAAAAACTTGAAATTGAAAAATGGTTTCGATAGGTAAAGTTATAAATTATTTCATATCAGTTCATTTGTTATTTTTCCACCCCATTCCAAATACAGGCGCAAACAAATGCAGAACGTGAATCCCAATCGTGACATCTCCCTGAAGCGGATAAATAAGCGAACCTCATACAACAGTCAAGGATTTACCCTGATTGAGTTGATGGTGGTGATTGTGATCCTGAGCGTGCTGGCCGTCTGGGTGGCCCCGAAAATCATGGGACGTCCGGAGCAGGCCAAGCAGGTGAAAGCCAAGGTCGATATTCAAAGTTTTGAAACCGCCTTAAAGCTTTACCGGCTGGACAACGGCGCATATCCCACCACGGAACAGGGGCTTGAAGCCCTTGTTGTAAAGCCGGACGCCGGCAATATCCCCAAAAACTGGCGGGCTGGCGGTTACCTCGAGAAAGACAAAATTGCCAAAGATCCCTGGGGCAATGAATTTGTGTATCTCTGCCCCGGCGTTCATGGCGATTTTGACATCATTTCCTATGGCGCTGATGGCGAACCCGGCGGCGAAGATTATAATCAGGATATCAACAGTTGGGAAATTGAATAAGATTTCAGGGACGTCTTTCAGGAACCATCAAGCGTTTACCCTGATTGAGCTGGTTGTCGTCATCACACTCATCAGCATTGTGCTGGCATTCGCGCTTCCCAAATTAAACATGTCTCTCGTGACTGACCACCAGCGCAAGCTCTCCACCTGGATCGTCTTGTCCGTCAAATCCTTAAAGGAAATTTCCGTAAGAGAGCAGGCGCTTTACGTCCTTTATCTGGATTTTAACAATCAGCAGATGTGGACAGCCAAAGACGCGCCCGCCGAAGAGCCATCCGGTCAGGAAGAGACTCCCGGAAAATCAGCCAAATCGGAAGAAAAGCCCGCGGAGAACAAATATTCCCTGCCGGAAGGATACCGGCTGATGGATGTGGAATTTGTCGATGATCAAAAAACAAAGGAGGGCGTGGCCGCCATTCATTTTTATCCCAAGGGGTATTCCGACAAGGCGATTATCCATATCCAGGATGCCGATGATAACCGGTATTCCTACCTGATTGAATCATTCATTCCCCATGTCAAAATTTACGAAGAATACATTCAGTTTTAATCCCCCCCGTCTTTCGGAGGCCTCTGACCCCGGCGGGTTTACCCTGCTGGAAGTCATGGTGGCGGTTTCCATTATCGCTATTGTGCTGGTCAGTATCGTGCGGTTGCAGGGCCAGACCATTTCGATGAATGAAACCATCCGGTTTTACGCCATCGCCCCTCTGCTGGCCCAGGCGAAATTAACGGAAATCGTATTAAAACCATCGGATTTTGAGGGCGCCCAGTCCGGAGATTTCGGCGATGAGTATCCAGGCTATACCTGGACGACGAACATAGAGAAAATCTCCATTGAAGTATTGGAAAGCCCCACCCTCACGATGAAAAAAATTGATATGATGATTGACTTGAACAATGGCCAAATGAAATTCTCGCTGCGCCGCTATCTGAACGTTGATTCCGGAACACAGAATGAATAGGCGAGCCATCCTCCTCCCTGTTTTTCGCCCCTTACCGGCATCCTCCAAGGGGTTCACGCTGCTTGAGATTTTAATCGCCATTTTTATTTTTGCGGTGGTGATTACAATGATTTTCGGCACCTTTAATGCCGTTATTTCACGGACCGAAGCCATTAAAAACGGGACCGGGGATTATGAAATGGCGACAGCCTGTTTAAACCGCATGGTGTCTGATTTAAACGCCACTTATGTGGATCAGAAGCCGCTGTATAAGCCACGGGATATTAATGACGGGCCGGACCCCTACGGGTTTTTCGGAAAAGAAGACAATACCGGCGGGAAAAAATTTGCCCAACTGCGGTTTGCTTCCACCGAACATTTGTCCATGACCGGAAAGGCCGAAAAAGGCATCGCCCAGATCCTGTATTATGTAAAAGAAATCAATAATCCGGAGAATGAGGCGGAATATGTATTAAAACGATCCGATACCATTAATTTTGAAAACCAGGATCTGGCTAAATTTGAACCCAAGGACAGTGATCCGGTGTTATGTGAGAAACTTGAAGAACTGACCTTTATTTATTTCGATGCGGACGGCAATGCTCATGAAACCTGGGATTCGGACGGAGATGAGGTCAAATACGCAACCCCATCCGCAGTGGAGATTCGTTTAAAGATGTCCAGCGGGAATGATCATTATCTGTTTACCACCAAAACCTGCATACCGGTTTACAGAAAAAAATCCGAATAAGGCCATGACCCTGTTTTTACATACAGATATAAAACCGGATGCCAACAACAAGGGAATCGCCCTGATTCTGACCCTGTCGGTGATTGTGGTTCTGGTGGCCGTCACTTTTGAGCTTAACTGGCAGCTTCAGCGATCGGTTACCGGAGCGGCGGTCATGCGGGACCGTCTGGTCATGATGCAGATGATCAATTCAGGCGTTGATATTGCCCAGGCGATTCTGACCCAGGATAAAAATAAATCAGAGATAGATTCTGTTCAGGAAGACTGGGCGAACCCGGAAAAAATTACGGCCTATCTTTCTCAAATCCCGTTTGAAAACGGCAAGATTCAAGTGATCATCTCGGATGAACGGGGACGCATCCAGGTCAATGCCCTGGTGCTGTATCCGGATGGCAAAGAGTTTAACCCGCCCCAGCGGGATTTATGGTTCCGGTTTATAGCCTTAATCCTCGCCCAGCAGGAGCCGAAGGACAAGTCCCTGGTGGAGGAAATCGACGAGCCCAGCGCCATTATCAACCCCATCAAGGATTGGCTGGATTTTGGCGACAATGATGCGATTACCGGCTTAAATGGCGCGGAAAAGGATTATTACAAAGACCTTGATCCGCCCTATGAACCCCGCAACGGGCCTTTACGGTATATTGAGGAGTTGACCCGGGTGAAAGGCATTACGCCGGAACTTTTTT
>DAIEHU010000184.1 GCA_027353395.1 Desulfobacteraceae bacterium | reverse complement strand
AAACCCTGCGGTCGGATGCTGTTTATCCCCTTCTGAAAACAGCATGATTTTTGTTGCGGATGAGAGCATAGATCAGCCGATAGTAACCCTTTTGCGGGAAAAAGGGCATACTGTTATTGCTGTTGTGGAAATGAAACCCGGAATTTCCGATGAGACCGTTCTGGATCTGGCCAATCAAGAAGGCTGCATCCTTATTGACCGCTGACAAGGATTTCGGGGAACTGATTTTCAGGGATCACCGCTATACGTTTGGCATTATATTAATTAGACTCTCTGGTTTAACCGCCAAAGCCAAGGCAGAGTTTGTCGCAACCGCCATTAAAGAACATATTGACCAAATGGCTCAGACCTTTACCGTGGTTAGCTCAAATAATGTGCGAATTCGTCCACGCCTGCTGTAAATATTATTTTTATCTTTTCTTTTGCAAGCGACTCCCTCAGAAGCCCCCTCATTTTTTGATCTTCCAGGCCGTACAACCGCCTAATGTTATATTTTATTTAATTTTCTTCGTGTAAAAAACAGGAATTAAAAAATGATCGGCGCAATTGCAGGAGACATCATCGGTTCCATCTATGAATGGAATAATATTAAAATAAAAGATTTCCCGTTGTTCTCTGACGGCTGCATTTTTACCGATGATTCCATTTTAACGATTGCCCTGGCGGATTCGATCCTGACCGGGACACCTTACATTGACAACCTGAAATTGTTTTACCACTGGTATCCTGATGGCGGATATGGCGGCAGTTTCCATCAATGGGCGATAAGCCGCGATGCAAAGCCCTATAATAGTTGGGGGAATGGCGCGGCCATGCGCGTCAGCCCCGTGGGGTATGCGTTCGACGACCTCGACACGGTTTTACAAAAAGCCAGAGAGTTTACCGAAGTCACCCACAATCATCCGGAAGGGATAAAAGGGGGCCAGGCAACGGCCGCCGCCATATTTCTTGCCCGCAAGGGAAGTTCAAAGCTGGAGATCCCGGAATTTATCGAAAAAAAATTTGCGTATGATTTAAGCAGGCATGTTGACGAAATTCGACCGACCTATACGTTTGATGTCTCCTCTCAAGGGACTGTCCCGCAGGCGATCAGAGCATTCATGGATTCCATTGATTTTGAGGACGCCATTCGAAATGCAGTATCGCTTGGAGGGGATTCAGACACATTGGCCTGCATCACAGGCGGTATTGCCCAGGCTTTCTATGGATCGGTGCCAGAACAAATCCAGGAGCAGGTGTATTCAATTTTGGATGCCCGGCTTTCAAATATCACACGGAATTTTATGGAGAAATACTGCCGATAGAAAAAAACAGCCAATTAATTGGCGCAGGGGAGGGGACGCAAGCGGAAGGCGGCATGTTTTTGGCAGCTCAAGTCTTGTCCTTATTCTTGCTTTAGTTCCAAACTGTTTAAAAATCAGAGCATGAACATTAAGTGACATTCCTAATATAAAAGGCATTCAGGGGACAGGTGTCAATGCAGTCCCAGCATCCCATGCACATGTCCTGAAAAATGATGGGCGATTCGAATCGCCCGTCAAGCTGTTTGATTACCTTGTGAGTGCAGGCAGACGCTGCCGCGCATACGCCATTCTCCGGGTCGCAGGTCCGGGGCCTGCATTTTTCATAATCCATCATGGCAAAAGATTTTTTGGCTTGCATATCCCTTTCCATCCGTTATTTGTTGGCGAAACAACCTGTTTATATCTAATCGAAATGAACGGAGAATGTTCCAGAACCCGCCTTATCAAGCAGACGTCGCAGACGATGTACCATGGCAAGGCGATCCGCCTCGTTTAATTGACTGCCTTTATAATCCAGTATCCTTTGAACAATCTGGGCCGCAGGGCCGAACTCGCGGGCGTGATGCTCATACCATTTAGCCATTTCTATGGCGGCAAACACATCATAAGGATCATCAGCCAGCATTTTTCTCCAGATTGATACCGCATCATCCCATTGATTCCGCTTCTTGTGGATAAGTGACAGATATCTTCGTGCGTTTTGGGTGATACCCGGCTGATTAGAGTCTAACAAGGGCTCAAACAGCCGCCTGACTGTTTCGAGATCACCACGGTCATGGTGCAGTTTTGCAACTGACAGGAGGTCTGCATGATGGGCATAAGCAATATCATGTCCGCCGTTAATCAGGTCCGTCAGATGTTTCAGCAAAGATGCCATGGAAACAATATCGACCCGATTGTGCCGGAAGATATCCTCTATGAGCCGGCCGTCCCGTCTTCTCAGCCAGTCAAAATAACGTTGGGGGATTTCCTGGCCGGGGATATCATTTTCACGTTTCACCCCGAGCACACCTGCCTCAAGCGTCGCGAGTTTTGCATTTTCAAGCCGCTGGGAGTAAATCCTCCGGCTTGGGTGGAGTAGATCAATGTGCGGCATACCGGAAAAGATGTCTTGAAACCGGTTCAGAATAAAACGCGTTGTGAGAAGATTCAGGTCATAGGCTTTGCCATTGAAGCTCACCAGAAACTGACGGCCGGATGCGATCTTTTTCAAATAATCCAGCATGGCCGGTTCTTCTGAAAAATCGCGGGAAAAAAGCTGACAGGTGACAAAGCTGCTGTTTCCAAACCACCCAAGCCCGATCAGAAAGGGAAAGGTTCCGGTGCCGCCGGAAAGACCGGTGGTTTCGGTGTCAATAAACAGGCCGTCCTCTATGGACAGGCCTTTCACATCCGCGCTGGAAAGAAAGGCCGCTGCCTCCATGCTGACATGGGCAAGATCGCCAATCTGTTTGTGCCCATGAAAACGCTCAGCATTCAGGCTGTTTCGTGAACAGAAAAGTTTCCCCTGAAGCGTTTCCATCTCCTGACCATCAACCAGTCTCTCCAGGGGAACAGGGCTGTTTTTTGACGGATGCGTCTGAGGAAATCCCAGACGCTCCCTGCGGGTCATGACCGCGTCCATTTTTTGGCGGAGTCCGTTGAGCGTGGCTTGTTTTAAATCAGATGGGGGAGATGTGCCGGTCTCGCCGGTG
Organism: Desulfobacteraceae bacterium; assembly: GCA_027353395.1. Classification (GTDB taxonomy): domain Bacteria; phylum Desulfobacterota; class Desulfobacteria; order Desulfobacterales; family Desulfosalsimonadaceae; genus SURF-3. The sequence goes on along the minus strand of DAIEHU010000184.1, from coordinate 2,752 downwards.
AGGCGGTTGAGTCTGTCCTTGAGGCTCATGGTTGTTCCATCAAATCAAGGATTTGAATGGCTGCCTGCTTTGCCGATGGGCCGACTTCAAGGGCCGGCCCCACACACATGGGGCACCCATGGTCGCAAGGGCATGAAGAGATAAGTGACCGTGAGGCCCGGATCAGTTCATCATGCCGCTCAAACAAATTGTCTGAAAAACCGATGCCGCCCGGATAGGCATCAAAAATAAAGACTGTGGGGTCATAGGCGTTTTCCATAACATTTGCCGGCTGGCCCGGGATTTCGGTGATAACCCGGCGGTCCTTGCCATAGCGCACAAACCATTCGCCGCTCTTGTCGCCGATGCAGCGGTCAAGGTCGCGGATATCCGACATCACCATCATGGCGCAGATATGGTGCAGACAATAGGCAAGCCCGGAAAGCCCATCAATAATCTCTTCCCTCCGAATCTGGAGCAGGTCCAGAATATCCCAGGGGATGGTGAACCAGTAGCTGGTGGTGTGCATGTCCTTTTGCGGCAGGTTAACATCCCCATAGCCCACGTTCTCAGATGTATAAAACTTGATTTTCTTGTATCCCACCACCTTGCGGGAAACCTGGACCTCGCCGTGCTCGACAATGATGCGTCCCTTTATTTTCTTGTCAAAATCGTCCATGACCCGGACATTGGTGTAAGTCATGGCGTCGGTGTAATAATCCACGTCCACCTTTTTCACATAAGCCTTCTTGCGGTCCAGGTCGAGCTTGTCCACATGGTATTGCTGGGATTCCAGCATGTAGATGGCATCGTCATGAACGGTGGTGAAGGCGCTGTCCCAGTCCACCTCGGCAATGATTTTATGGTTTGCCGTTTCGGTGGTGTCCACCACCACAACGTTTTCCGGGTTGATGGTCCGTAAGCTCACCTCGTCCGCCGGATAGCTTTCGGCCGCCCAGTGCCAGCGTTGCCCCACCTGGTGAAGCACACCCTTTTCCTCAAGATAGGACAGCAGCTCCATGAGGTCTTCCTTGCCGAACCGCTCGCCTTCTTCAAATGGCAGTTCAAACGCGGCGCTTTTGATATGGTGCAGCAGGATCAAGAGATTGTCCGGGTTCACGCGGCAGTGTTCCGGGGACCGGGTGAAGAAATAATCCGGATTTCCAACAATAAACTGGTCCATGGGGTTGCTTTTGGCGATCAGGATGACAAGGCTTTGACCCGTCCTGCGGCCGGCACGGCCTGCCTGCTGCCAGACGCTGGCGATGGAGCCGGGATAACCCGCCATGATGCATGCCTCCAGGTTCCCTATATCAATGCCCAGTTCCAGGGCGTTGGTGCTTACCACACCCATGACACTGCGATCCCGCAAGCCTTTTTCGATATCCCGCCGGAGCATGGGCAGGTAGCCGCCCCGGTAGCCGGTGACATAATGGTCATTTGCGGGGATTTTCGAGCGGAAAACATCCTTGAGATATTTGGTGAGCACCTCCACATTGAGGCGGCTTGTGGCAAATACAATGGTTTGAATTTTGTTACCGATAAGGTTGCTTGCGATCTTTCGCGCAGGGGTGAGGGCGGACTGGCGGATGCCGAGTTCCCGGTTGATGATAGGCGGATTATACAGGATGAAGGTCTTTTCAGACCGGGGCGCTCCGCTCTCATCAATCAGGGACACTTCCCGTTCCAGCAGGTTTTCCGCATGCTCTTTGGGATTGGCCACGGTCGCGGAACAACAGATGAATATCGGGTCCTGTCCATAAAAACGGCAGATTCGTTTCAACCGGCGCAACACATTGGTCAAATGACTGCCGAACACCCCGCGATAAACGTGCAGTTCGTCAACCACCACGTATTTCAGGTTGGTAAAGAGCTTCTGCCATTTGGTGTGATGTGGCAGGATGCCGGTATGGAGCATGTCCGGATTGGTCACCACCACATGGCCTTGTTTGCGGATGGCCTGCCGGGCGTCGTCCGGCGTGTCGCCGTCATAGGTGAAAGTCTTGATATCGGCCTTGAGGTCAGAGATGAGGCCATGCACCTCATTCATTTGGTCGTTGGCAAGCGCCTTGGTGGGAAAGAGGTACAGCGCGCGAGTCTCCGGTTCTTCGAGGATTTTTTGAAGAACCGGCAGGTTGTAACACAAGGTTTTGCCGCTGGCCGTGGGCGTCACCAGCACCACATCCTTGCCTTGGCGGATGAGGTCAATCGCTTGTGCCTGATGGCTGTACAATCGGGTCAGGCCGCGTTTGGCCAGCACGTTGTGCAAGTTGGGATTCAACCATTTCGGGTATGGCGCAAAACTTCCAGGAGAGGCTGGGATATGTGTAATTGAGGTGGCGTTCTCCCTGAAGCGCCGGTTGTCTTTGGCGCGCACTAGCCATTCCGCAAGGGTCAAGTTTGCCATGTCCTTCACATTCGGGGGAAAAAGTTTTTTTAACTGATTGATGTATCTCAAGAACCATCTTGTGTGTCAAGTTTAACAGGCATTTTTGGCTTGCAATGGTCCATGGAAGCTTCAACGCTTTCTTGCGGATTTAAAATTGACTTGGTTGAATAAATTGATATTCGTACTTTGAAGTAAGGATTTTTTACATTCACACAGCAGAGGAGCCAGCCATGCTCACCATTAAAGCACGGAACCTGAATCACACCAATGGCCGTTAAAGAAAAGGGCTCCAATAAACAGACCTGAGGCCGCAGGCATTCCTCTTCATCCCCGAGCCTTGTCAAACAGCCACAATATGCGTTTATTATCCAGAGCTGGATGGAA
>DAIEHU010000183.1 GCA_027353395.1 Desulfobacteraceae bacterium | reverse complement strand
CGCCAACCGCTTCGGATATCACCGGTATCCGGGTGGAAACCATCTGGTATATGCGTACACCTTCAGCGGGAACCTGCCTGGCTTCCATCTTTCCGGGTTCTATGACGCCTTTCCGGAATGTCCCGGTCATCCAAAGGATCATCACGACAATCAGCACGATGGGTAATATCAGCCTGACCCCGGTTTTAAAAACGCCTGAATCGCTCATACGGTTTCGCCTCCTTCTTGTATCATGTAAGCCGCCTTGCATTATTTGGGGATGTCAGCAGTTGCTTTGATTCCTGTGCCTGCCTGTAAAAAGATTCATGATTCCCGGCTGCTGGTTAAATAGAAGGCGGATTTTTTCCGGATCATCCCAGATACGGTCCGTGTCTTCATATAGCGCCTTGAGCCGCGTCTCCACCTCCACCCGCATATTTTCAAAGGCCTCCTCATTCAGCTCGCCTTTAACATAAACCGGTTCGCCGAAGCGGATAATCACCCGTGAAAACAGTTTTGGGACCATGAATTTATCCCAACTGTTCAGCGACCATTTTTTCTGGGCCGATGTAACGGTGGGGACAATGGGCAGCCCCGTGAATTGTGCGATCTTGAGTAAACCGGGTTTCACGACGCCAAACGGGCCTTTCGGGCCATCGACAATATGGCCGATTTTATAACCGCTTAATGCCAGCTCATTGAGCTGGTTCAGCGCTTCGCGCCCGCCCCTGGTGGAGGATCCTCTCACCGGTTCCCATCCCAGAATTTTGACGCCATGTGCCGCCATGTCGCCGTCCCGGCTCTGGCTGATCATGATGGCGATGGGTTTGCGAGTCGCAAAAAAGGTGATTCCGGGAAAAAACCGCTGGTGCCATGAAATATAGATCAACCCATGATCCCGGGTGATGCAGCCGCGTTCGTTTTCCGGGTTCATAATGACCATGCGGTGGGTGAACGCAATGAGTTTGACAACCCACAATCCGATATAGGGGAAAACATAGCGGTAGAGATAATAATTCAATTTTTTTTTCATCTTCATATCCTCTTAAAAATTTGATTTTTATGGAATGACGCCTGCCGCGGCAAAGCTTGCGCCAATAGCCAGAACAAAAGCCGGATGCCATTTAAACCGATTGATGAGGAAAAGAGCAAAGATCATGAGCGCCAGCGCCCGCCATGAAGGAATGGCGGACCCCCAGAGAAGAAGCGCGGCGGACGCCACCAGGCCCACGACAGTTGGACTTACGGCGGATAAAAAATCCTGGGCATGAGACGATTTTTTAAAATATTCATATCCGGCGGAGATAATCGTCATCAGGAGCATGGCAGGCATAAACAGACATGAAGTCGCCAGAATAGCCCCCCGGACGCCATCCAGATGGTAGCCGGCAAAAGTCGCCAGAACGGCGATGGGGCCTGGAGTGAGATTGCTGATGGCGACCCCGTCGATAAATTCCCGGGACGTCAGCCAGTGAAAATTTTCCACCAGCCGCTGGTGGAGTATGGGGATAAGCACAAATCCGCCGCCGAAAAAAATGGCGCCGATCTTGAAAAAGGCCAAGCCCAGTTTTGCAAATGAAATGCCGGCCCCGGAAACTGCCGCCGGGAGGATTGCAGACGCCATAGCCCTTGATTCGGGAGCCGAGTTTTCGCTTTTTGGTTTGGCGTCAATGGCGTCTTTCCTCTTTATTTTAGGTTTCATTCGATCCTGTCCCGCCAAAAGGCCAATACCCCCTGCAGATAGCAGCACCCACACCGGATTTAATTTATAAGCGCCTGCGGCCGCGCCAGCCAGCGCAAAAACAGCGGCGGGCCATCCGGTCACGGCCTTTCGGCCCATGGACCAGGCCGCGGCAAGGATCAGCGAAATCACAACAGGCCCGACGCCCGCCAGCAAACCTTGAAGCGCCGGGATTGTGTGGTACCGGAAATAGAGAAAAGACAGAAGGATCACCACGGTCACGGAAGGGATTAAAAATGAAACCACGGATAAAACAGCCCCGGATATGCCGAATCGCCGGTATCCCAGAAAAAAAGCGGTGTTTGGGGCGAAGGGGCCGAGAATCTGCGCCAGTCCCACGCCGTGAAGAAATTCTTTGGTGGAAATCTCCTGTCTTTTTTTGACAAATTCATGCTCCATGAGCGCGATGACCGCCATGCCGCCGCCGAATCCGATGGCTCCGAGTTTCAGAAAAACGCCCGCCATGCGCAGCATGGCCATGATATCGTGGGATTGCTTTTTATTTTTCAGTGACATCTGATCGATTGTAATTTTTTTAATGTTCATACCCTGAACACGGGATACACATGTGTTTTTCGCCCACCACCCGCAGATACGCCACCGATGTCATTTCGCCGCATATGCCGCAGGGTTTCAGACCCATTATTTCTCCGAAATCTTCATAGGGATAAGGCTCAACCTCTCCAATGGAAAGCACTTCCGATTCCGGCGCATCCCAGAGAATGTTCACCATTTCCCAGGCTTCCTCAGGAGGGATCTGATCGGGCGGAACGCCGTCGCCGCGTTTTTTCATAAACGATGATCCGGCAACCAGTTTGTGACGTCCGGGATTGTACGACACCCGAACCGCCTTTTGATTTTTTTTGTCAATCAGCGTCATCGCAAGCTTTCCCCACCCCGCCTTTTCTATATTGGCCTTACCCAATGTGCAGCCGGTGCTGTATTGAACGCCGTCAGCAAAGCACTGTGCGCCATGGTGGTCGCCGATTTCTACAATGCAGTGCAGCTCGCCGGACACGCCGGTGCGTTTGACGTCCAATTCCCGAAGCGCCACCAGGCCGGCGCGGGTTCCGATAGCGCTCGCCCAGCAGATATGACCGTGAAAATTGAATGTTTTTTTTAAAATTTCCTTGTCATTCATAGCAGCCTCCATAATGATTCATTGTTCATATATTCCGGACTCATGATTAAAAATTGATGACCCCTAACAGATATTTCAGGCAAAAATACACGCCTACCAGGACAAACATCGCGCCGGTGATGCGGCGGATCACCCGCTCAAATACGGCCAGCCGGTTGAAAAGCAATCCCGCTGCTCTTGCGCTGTGGGCGATAATAACCGCAAACCCTATAACCGGCGCAGCAGTTCCAATACCATAAAGGAACGGCAGAAAAAACCGGGACTGCAACTTCAGCGAAACAGGGATGACGCCGCCGAAAAAAAGCGCTGCAGACACCGGACAAAAGGCCAGCGCGAACAAAAATCCCAAAGCTGCCGCACCCGGAATACCGCCATCTCCCAGGCGTTTCATCATGCCTGTATTCCAGCTAAACGACGGCAGCCTCACCGGGATCAACTCCAGGATAAAAAAGCCTGTGATCAGCAGGATCGGTCCCAAAATCTTGTTCATATGGGCCTGAAGAAAATTGGACACAAAGGGGATGGAAATCAGCCCCGCGATAATGGCACTCGCCACCAGCACATAGGAAACGGTCCTGCCGATAGTATAGGCGACGGCGGCCCATATCGTGGCAAAAGGCGATTGAATTTGCCTGCCGATATAAGTGGTGGCGGCGATATTGGTGGCCAGAGGGCACGGGCTGATGGATGTGAGAATCCCAAGCCAGATAATGGATGCGATTTGCGAAATTCCGATATCCATCATGGCGCTTTCAGCCAGTCGGCGATTTCTGTCTGAACATAATTGTCGAACTGGTTCTCATCCCCCACCAGGGTCCATATTTTTTCAAGATTCTTCCACCGCACCTCTTTGCCGTCCTTGACTTCGGATACAATCAGCGACTTGGTGTATAGCTGATAATCCGTATTGTAATGCTCATTTTGCGGTTCATCCACATTGACTACGCGCCAGATGAGCTTTCCGGATAAGAGTCCCTTTGAAAAATGGGAATGTATGGCCTGATCGGACAAATTTTCAATCCTGTGGCAGGTGGGGCAGCGAATGGTATTATGAAAATAGGTGACCACAATGACATGGCCGGTTGCCGGGATTTCGGGATTGACGGCAGCACTGTCTTGTTGACCGGCGTTAGCCGGTGGATTGTCCGGAATGGCCGCGATCGCCAGAAAAACCATGCCAAAGATCATGAAATAAATAAATTTTCTAAACAACTTTACCATCATATTCTCCTTTTTTTTTGATAAGTTATGATCATTAAAACTGAAAAATTTTATTGATTGATTTTGAGGGGCGGTGGAACGCTCCCTGCGCCATGAGAGGACAAGCCACCGTATTCCAGATGCCAGAATTGACCCAGAGGTGGATCAAAGCCTCATTTACGCTTCACGATTCAGCTCTGGCCACATCCCATCTGGCATAGCAGCGCGCCCTGGCCGCATTCGCTGGTCTCAAACTGCAATACCGGATGATCTATGCCGAAATGTTTTAAAAGGATTTCATGAATGGCCCTGGACAGCATTTCGGTGCGGCTTACAGGCTGATCGGGCACCACCACATGACAGGTGAGGGCCACGGACGCATCCCCCATGCTCCAAACATGAAGGTAATGGATGCCGTCCACGCCGGGAATCTCTTCCACTTCGGCCTTGACCGCTTCCAGGTCCAGCCCCCTGGGCGTTCCGTTCATAAGCACATGCATGGATTCTTTCAAAAGCATAAAGCAATTGAACAATATATAAATCACAATCCCTAGGCTGAGTACCGGATCAAGCCACGGCAATTCAATAAACCGCATCATCAGCGCGCCCGCCAGAACCGCCACGGAGGTGAGCAAGTCGCCCACCATATGCAGAAACGCGCCTCTGGCGTTTAAGCTGAGGCCGGAGTCTTTGTGCAGGAGCCATGCGGAAAAACCGTTGCCAGCGATGCCGACAAGCGCCAGCCATGCGACCAGCCCCGCCTCTATGCGCACAGGATGAGCCAGACGATGAACGGCTTCAAAACTGATAAATACCGCCGATCCCCCCAGAAGAGAGGCATTGGCCACAGCGGAAAAAATTTCCATGCGGCGTAAACCAAAGGTGTGCGTGAATGACGGCCCCCGTTTTCCCACTTTGTGAGCGGCGTAGGCGATGAGCAGGGCCGTGAAATCACCCAGATTATGCACCGCATCAGAAATTAGGGCAACGCTGCCGGCCATTATGCCTCCCGCAATCTGGGTCGCGGGAATCAAGAGATTGATGACCATGGAGATCAGGACACGCGTACCGAAGCTCTCCGGTTCATCATGATTGGGATGGTGGTGGTGACTCAAAATGATGCTCCTTTTATGGCTGGCATGTTACATGGCACACGCCAGTGGGCGTGTTGACCGCGAATGGAAAATATTTCCGTTTAAACCAGAGCGCTGCATTGACAAGGGTAATCAGCACCGGCACTTCCACCAGGGGCCCGATGACCGCGGCGAATGCCTGGCCGGAATCAATCCCGAAAACGGAAACCGCCACCGCAATGGCCAGTTCAAAATTATTGGATGCCGCGGTAAACGACAGGGTGGTTGCCTGCTCATAGGTGGCTTTGGCTTTCATGGAAATGTAAAAGGACACAAAAAACATGACCACAAAATAAACACACAGAGGGACCGCGATGCGAAGCACATCCAGGGGCAGCGCAACGATATAGTCGCCTTTCAAGGAAAACATGACCAGAATGGTAAACAGCAGGGCGATCAAGGTCATGGGACTGATTTTGGGAATGAAGTTTTTTTCATAACGCGAAACGCCAACGGTTTTGAGCCCGATAATACGCGTGATTAACCCGGCGATAAAGGGGATGCCAAGATATATAAAAACGCTTTCCGCAATCTGATTGATGGAAATATTGACAGTCATGCCTTCAAGCCCTATCCATTGGGGCAGAACCGTAATGAAAACATAGGCATACACGGAAAAAAACATCACCTGAAAAATGGAGTTGAACGCCACCA